>JBKJOC010000147.1:0-2732 GCA_046595725.1 Candidatus Eiseniibacteriota bacterium | reverse complement strand
TCGTCTCCTCGAAGCGTCCCGTCAGGGAGCAGAGGGTCGCCAACCAGAGCATCGCGAACGCCTCCTGCGGGTCGACATCGAGCGCGCGCCGCGCGTAGCGCTCGGCGCCCGCGATGTTGGCGTGACTGAACGCGTGGACGCACAGGTTGATCAGGATGCTGGTATTGCGCGGGTCGACATCGAGGCCCTTGAGCAACGACGCGCGGGCGCCATCCTCGTCGCCCCCGAACCTCATGACGAGCGCCTGCGCCTTGTAACCCTCGGACAGCCGCGGCTCCAACTCGATCGCCTTTTTTGCTGCCTCGAGCCCGAGCCGGACGTGTTCCCTCGGATCCTCCGCGGTCCACTGGATGAGCTGTCCGTGCGCGTCGGCCAGGCCCGCGTACGCCAGCGCATACGACGGGTCGATCGCGATCGCCTGCTCGAAAAGTCTTAGGGCATCGCGCAGCGACACCTCACTGTACTCGTTGTAACGCTGGCGGCCCTTGAGGTAGAGGTCGTACGCGCGCACGTCGTCCGGGCGGTTCTGGCCCAGGCTCGCCGCCTCCTGCGGCGTGAGCGCGACCCGCAGCGCTTGCGCGATCGAGGAGGCGATCTCCTCCTGCACCGCGAACACGTCCTCGAGCGTGCGGTCGTAGCGTTCGGCCCACAGGTGGAACCCGTCCGCCGCATTGACCAACTGGGCGGAGATGCGGACGCGGTCGCCGGCCCGCCGCACGCTGCCCTCGAGCACGGCGGTGACGCCGAGGTCCGTGCCCACCTTCATCAGGTCCACGACCTGCCCGCGGTAGCGCGCGACCGCATTGCGCGAGGCGACTCGCAGGCCAGCAATCTTCGACAGGTCGGTGAGGATATCCTCGGTGATTCCGCCGCAGAAGTACTCGCTCTCGGGGTCGCGCCCCGTGTTCTCGAAGTACAGCACCGCCAGCGACGGCACCGCACGGATCCCCGACGTCTGCGAGCTGGGCGACGACAGCTCGCGTTCGATCGCGATCAGCTCGCGCCGGACGTCACCGATGTCGCGCGGGCGCTCGTCCTGGTCCTTGGTCATGCAGCGCCTGACCACGTCGCGCAGGCGCTGCGGAACGTTCTGGCCGAGCGCATTCCACTCGGGCTCGCGCTCGAGCACGCGGCTCAGCACGTCGGTTGCCGTCGGGCCGCCGAAGGCGAGCTGGCCCGTCAGGCACTCGAACAGCACGCAGCCGAACGCCCAGACGTCGCTGCGTCGGTCGACCGGCAGCCCGCGCGCCTGCTCGGGGCTCATGTAGGAACTCGTGCCGAGCACGAGGCCGGCCGCGGTCCGGGGCGAGGCCATCGTCTGGTCGTCGCTCACGCCCGACTCCAGGGCTCCGCCCTTGGCGAGACCGAAGTCGAGCACCTTGACCAGCCGCGAGTTCGCGATCATGACGTTGCCGGGTTTCAAGTCCCGGTGAACGATGCCGCGCTCGTGCGCAGCCTCGATCGCGGCGGCGACCTGCGCGCCGAGATCGAGCGTCTCGCGCACGGAGAGCGGCCCGCGCGCCAGGCGTTGCGCGAGCGATTCGCCCTCGACCAGCTCGAGCACGAGGAACGGCGCCCCCGCCATCTCCTCCAGGCCAAAAATTGCCGCGATGTTGGGGTGGCTGAGCGAGGCCAGGAGCTTGGCCTCGCGCTCGAAGCGGCCGAGCCGCTCCGTGTCCAGCGCGAACGCGTCGGGCAGCGCCTTGATCGCGACTTCGCGTCCGAGCCGCAGGTCGCGGGCGCGCCAAACCTCGCCCATGCCGCCCGCACCGAGCGGAGCGACGATTTCATACGTTCCGAGTCGGGATCCCGGCGTCAGCGGCATGCGCGGAATCTAACCGATCCCCCGCGGGGACGCGATGCCGGCCTCGCGGCGTTCGCTTCTTCGGGCCGCGCGGATTTCGTGAGAACCTGCTGGTTGTGCGTCGTCGCTTCCCACCTGTGAGGAGGTCGTGCCCATGGAAGTGCCCCGTCCCGGAGCCGCCCACGAGAAACTCCAGCTGTTCGTCGGCCAGTGGAGCGGCGAAGAGGTCATCGCTCCCTCGCCCCTGGACCCTGCCGGCGGCCCGGCAAACGCGAAGGTCGACAATCGACTGCTCCTGGACGGCTTCATCGTGGTCCAGGACTACGTGCAGGAGCGGAGCGGCAAGGTCAACTTCGAGGGCCACATGGTGATCAGCCACGACGCCACGACCGAGGACTACGTGATGGACTGGTGGGACTCGTTCGGAATGTCGCGGTCCGAGTACCGCGGCAAGTTCTCCGGCAAGTCATTGGTGCTGACGGCGACCACGCCCATGGGCCGCTCGCGGGCGAGCTACGACTTTGCGCGGGACGGCGAATACGGCTTCAAGATGGAGGTCTCGGTCGACGGGACGTCCTGGTTCCCGTTCATGGAGGGGGTGTACAAGAAGCTGGTCTAGGCGTTGCCGGGCCAGGGCGGGGCCCGGCCGGGTCGCGAGCGCGGGGGCCCGGGGTGGGACCTCCGCGCGCGAAGGGGTGCACGGAGTGTGCGCCCTGTACATTGTGTACACCCTCCCCGGATCGAAGCCCTCCCCCCGCTTGCGAGTCTCCGCCCCCGCGCCTAAAATGCAGCCGGACCCTTCCTGGAGGACTCAATGACCCCCGCGACCACCCCCGCCGCCGGCCGCCTTGCGCCGGTGAGCCTCGAGACGCTGCCGACCTACGCGCCAACGACCTACCTGGACTTTTCACAGCCAACCGAGCGCGCC
>JBKJOC010000140.1:0-4076 GCA_046595725.1 Candidatus Eiseniibacteriota bacterium | reverse complement strand
GTCCACGTGACGGGCACCTTCTCCTCGGCCTGCATCAAGGAGTTGACGGGACAGATCGTGGTCGAAGACCGCGCCGAGTTCAGCGTCATCTGCCAGTCTCTGCCGTGCGTCGAAGTGACGGCGCAGGGTCCGGCCGCGGCCTGCCCGGGCGCGCCGGTGACGATCTCGGGAACGGCGAAGAACTGCTCGCTCGATCCTGAGACCATCGTGGTGACGGTCAACGGCATCCAGGCCTACAGCAACACGGTCGCTGCAGGCGCCACGATCCAGTGGAGCCTCGAGACCACGATGCCCGCGCAGTGCGCGGTGGGCCAGAACTCGACCTTCGCGGTCTCGGCCACCGGCACCAGCACCTGCGGCGTCGACACCGAGACGACCTCGGTGCTTGTCCGCTGCAAGGACAAGCCGTGCGTCGAGCTGACGGCGAACCGCAACCCGGCCTCGGCCTGCCCGGGGGACCAGATCACGGTCTCCGGCACGGTGAAGAACTGCTCGATCGACCCCGAGACCATCGTGGTCACGATCAACGGCGAGCAGGCCTTTAACCAGGTCGTGGCAGCCGGCGCGACGGTCGACTACACCAAGAACTTCGTCATGCCGGCCTGCACCGCCGGCCAGTCGGTCGCGTACAAGGTCATCGCGACGGCCACGGGCGACTGCCCGCCGGTCGCCTCGCAGACCATCGACCTGTCGGTGCTGTGCAAGAGCCCGCCGTGCGTCAACGTGACGGCCGGGGCCAACAAGGTCGCGGCCTGCCCGAACGAGGAAGTCACGATCTCGGGCAACGTGTCGAACTGCGGCACCGACCCGGCGAGCTACACGGTCACCGTGGGCGGCGTCCAGGCGTTCTCGGGCACGATCCAGCCGGGAGGCTCCGCGCCTTACAGCCGGGTGGTCTCGATGGGCGAGTGCGTTGCCAACGCGAACGTCACGTTCGCGGTGGTCGCGACCGCCACCAACGCCTGCGGCACGGACACGGAGAACGCTTCGGCCTCGGTCCGCTGCAAGGACAAGCCGTGCGTCGAGCTGACCGCCAACCGCAATCCCGCTTCGGCCTGCCCCGGGGACGCCATCACGGTCTCAGGGACGGTGAAGAACTGCTCGCTCGAGGCGGAGACCATCGTCGTGACGATCAACGGCGAGCAGGTCTTCAACCAGAGCGTTGCGGCGGGCGCGACGGCGGACTACACGAGGGGCTTCGTCATGCCCACGTGCACCGCCGGCCAGTCGGTCGCGTACAAGGTCATCGCGACGGCCACGGGCGACTGCCCGCCGGTCGCTTCGAAGACCATCGACCTGTCGGTCCAGTGCAAGAACCCGCCCTGTGTCGCCCTGACCAATGTCGTCGCCAACAAGGCGTCGGCCTGCCCGAACGAGGCGATCGTGGTCTCGGGCACGGTGACCAACTGCGGCACCGACTCGGCGACCTACACGGTCACCGTCGGCGGCGTCCAGGTCTTCACCGGCACGCTCGCTCCGGGCGCGTCGCAGAACTTCAGCCGCGACGTCACGATGGGTGAGTGCGTCGCCGGCAACAACGTGACGTGGAATGTCGATGCTACTGCGTCGAACACCTGCGGCGGTGCCCACGACGACGCTGTGGTCTCGGTCCGCTGCAAGGCGAAGCCGTGCGTCGAGCTGGTCGCGAATCGTGAGCCGGCGTCGGCCTGCCCGGGCGACAGGGTCACGATCTCCGGCACGGTGAAGAACTGCTCGATCGACCCCGAGACCATCGTGGTCACGATCGACGGCGTCCAGGTCCTGAACCAGGTCGTGGCTGCCGGCGCGACGCAGGCCTACTCGAGGGACCTCACGATGCCGCAGTGCACCGCGGGTCAGAACGTGTCCTTCGTGATCAACGCCACTGCCACCAACGACTGCGACCAGGTCGGCGACAAGAAGACCGCCACCGTCCAGGTCCAGTGCAAGAACCCGCCGTGCGCGCTCCTCACGGACGTCGCGGTCAACAAGCAGGCGGCCTGCCCGAACGAGCTGGTGATCATCTCGGGCAAGGTGAAGAACTGCGGCACCGACTCGGCGACCTTCACGGTCACCGTCGGCGGCGTCCAGGTCTACACCGGCACGCTCGCTCCGGGAGCGGATGCGCCGTTCAACCGCGAAGTGTCGATGGGCGAGTGCGTGGCGGGCAACAACGTCACGTGGACGGTCAGCGCCACGGCGGTGAACAGCTGCGGCCACAACTCGGTCGAGCAGTCGGTCTCGGTCCGCTGCAAGAGCAAGCCGTGCGTCGAGGTCAAGGCCCTTGGCCCCAACTCGTCGTGCGTCGGCAGGTCGATCACCATCACCGGCAAGGCGAAGAACTGCAGCCTCGACGCCGAAGTCATCGTGGTGACGGTCGACGGCCAGCAGGCCTACAACGCGTCCGTTGCTGCGGGCGCCGAGGTTTCGTGGACGATCACGTTGCCGATGAAGGACTGCGTGGCGGGCCAGAGCGTGACCTACAACGTGTCCGCGACCGCGAGCAACTCGTGCGGCCAGGATACGAAGACGACCCAGGTGGTGGTGCTCTGCCAGGCCCCGCCGTGCGTCGCGATCGACCTCAACGCCCCGGCCATCTCGTGCGTGGGTGCCACGATCAAGCTCTGCGGTTCGGTGACGAACTGCTCGCCTGGTCCGGAGACGATCGAGGTTCGCTACGGCGACCAGGTCCAGCGCTTCGAGAACGTCGCGCCGGGAACGAGCAAGTCCTACTGCTTCGAAGTCGTGATGGCGGCATGCGTCACCGGCGACGTGCGCGAGTGGGTCGTGACCGCCTCGGCGACGAGCGAGTGCGGCCGGGTCGAGAAGACCGCGGTCGACGAGACCAAGTGCAAGCTGCCCATCATCAAGGTGAAGAAGGCGGCTGAGAGCCTGGTCAATGACGGCGGCATCATCCACTACACGATCATCGTGGAGAATGCCGGCGAAGTGGATCTGCAGAACGTCCTGATCACGGACACGATGTGCAAGTACACCGTCTACAACAACCACGCGAATCCGCCGGCCTTTGCGGAGCCCGCGGTTGGTCAGAACGGTGTCGTGATCTGGAAGATCGCCCTGCTGAAGAAGGGTGAGTCGCAGGCCTTCACGTTCGAGGCGAAGGCGAGCCTCGCTGCGGGTGGCGCAAGCTGCCCTGGCGACGTCGTCTGCACGAACCGTGTCGAAGCCCTCGGCTACTGCTTCGGCAGCGACAACACCTATCCGGTCAAGGACACGGACCAGACCGCGACGACGATTCGTTGCGCGGTCCTGAACTGCCCGCGTACCGCCGGGTTCTGGACGCAGCAGTGCGCCCAGAAGACGGGTGGCAGCACGAAGTTCTCGAGGGCGCAGATGGACCAGATCACGGCGAAGGTCGACGACGTGTCGAGCTTCTTCGACTGGGCCAGCGGCGACTTCAACTCGTTCTGCGCGATCGTCAATCCGCCCAGCCCGATGGATCAGCGGAAGCAGGCCAAGCGTCAGTTCGCCGTGCTGCTGGCGAATTATGCGACTGACCTCCTGAACCTGACTCCGAACAACGGCGCTGAACTCCTCCTCGACGCGAGCACGCCGGTCAGCTGCGCCGGCTTGAACGCGCGCACGATCGGCGAGCTGATCACGGAAGTCGATCTGCTGCTGGCGACGCTCGAGGGTCAGGATCTGGCGCAGGCGAAGGCGAAGTACGGCGAGATCATCAGCTGCACCGATGCGATCAACAACGGCCTCACCATCCCGACGACGGCGAACTGCGAGCATGGCAGCGACCCGTCCGGTTCACTGTCGGGTGGCGATCCGTCGATCGACGCGGTCAACACGCAGCTGTATCGCGCCGTGCCGAACCCGTTCGCTTCCGTCACCCAGTTCTCCTACGAGGTGACGGGTGCCGAGGCGGGCGTGGATATCGCCGTCTACGACGTGGCGGGACGCCAGATCCGCAAGCTGGTTCATTCGACCCAGCAGGCGGGCCGGTACATCGCGACGTGGGACGGCAAGAGCGACGACGGTGTCAGCGTGACGCGCGGCGTGTACTTCGTCCGGACGGTCATCGCCGGAACGAAGGCGCCGGTCCAGCGCCTGCTGTTCGTCCGCGACGC
>JBKJOC010000078.1:0-3146 GCA_046595725.1 Candidatus Eiseniibacteriota bacterium | reverse complement strand
GGCGCTCTACCGCCTGCTCGATGCGGGGTGGATCGAGATCCAGGGACGCCGCGCACCGGATCTGGTCGACGAGGAGGTCCTGCCGATCCGCGCCGGGCTCGGAGCGACCTGGCGAACGGAAGGCGTGCTCGCGGGCGCTTGCGTCATCCTCGTGCTCGTCGTCCAGCTGATGTCGATGAAGACGACGCGGCCGACGAACGCCAGCGGAGCGCCGGAGGCGAATGTCTACGCCACCCTCGGAATGCGTGACGTCCGCGCCGCGCTCGAAGCCGAGCGCGCACGCACGGGCCGCTACCCGGGGACGCTCGAGGCGCTGGTCGATGCGGGCTGGCTCGAGAAGTCTCAGCTGACTCCGGCTGGCGCGGCGCTCCGCTACGGCATCGCCGACTCGGCCTATGCCCTGGAGTTGGTTCCCCGCTGATTCAGTTTCGCGTGACGCCCTCGGCGAACGCGAGCAGGTCGGGCGCCCGAAGTTCCGCTTCGGGCGCCTCGCTGTTGGTGGCCAGTCGCTCCTGCGTGGTGCGCGCGTTCGCGGCCGCGTTCGATCGTTCCGCTCCGCCCCACCCCGTCGACAGAAGCGCCGCGCGCACTCCCGCCGCGCGCGCCGCTGCCACATCCTTCGCCGTATCGCCCACCAGCCACGAGCCCGCGCGCACGAGTCCGAGCTCTAAGGCGGCGTCGAGCACGAGGCCGGGCCGGGGCTTCCGACAAGCGCAATCGTCCTCGGGGGTGTGAGGGCAGACGAAGATCCCCGCCAGTTCAACGCCCTCGGCGCGTACCAGCGAGCGCAGGCGCGCGTGCACGGCGCGCAGCGCCCCGGGCGCGACCACGCCGCGCCCGACGGCAGCCTGGTTCGTCACCACGACGAGCGGCCACCCGGCCCGATCCAGCAGCCTGAGCGCGGCGCCGACGCCCGGCAGGAGCCGCACGCGCTCCGGATCCCCCAGGGCGCCGGCCTCGGGCACTAGTGTTCCGTCGCGGTCGAGGAAGATCGCGCGCCTCGGCGCCGGCGCGCGCGCAAGGCGCGCCGCCTCGAGAATGCGCTCGAGGCGGTCGCCCAGTTGCGCCGCCGAGTGCGTGGCCGCGATCCGCCGCCGCGCCTCCGTGCCGAGCGTCCGCGCGGCGTGAGGATCCGCCAGCAGCCCGGCCAACGCGCGCGCCAGCGCGACCTCGTCAAAGGGAGGAACGGTGCGGCCGGTGACGCCGTCCTCGATCAACGGCTCGATGCCGGGCAGGCGCGTGGCGACCGTGGGGATGCCGGAGGCGAGGCCTTCCAGCACCGACCAGGGCTGCCCCTCGCTGGAGGAGAAGTGCGCGGCCAGGTCGGAAGCGGCGAGGATGCGACGCGCCCCCGGGACATGCCCGGCAAGGCGCACGCGGTCGCCCAGTCCGAGCCGCAGGACCTCGCGCTCGATCGCCGCGCGCCCGCTGCCCTCCCCCACGATCAGGAGCCGCCAGGGCAAGGGCACGCTCGCGAGCGCGCGCACGAGGCCCGCCTGGTTCTTGCGTTCCGACAGCTCCCCGACCGTGATCACTCGCGGCCCCGGCCCGTCGTGCCACAACCGTTCAAGCGCGGCGCGCTCATCGCCTTCGAGCACGACGGCGTCGACGCCGTTCGGCAGGAGCGCGATCGTCCCTTCGGGGAGTGCGGGCAGGCTCGCGCGCAGGCGGTCGGCAATGCCGCTCGAGTTGACGAGGATGCGCGCCACCCGGCGCCTGAACAACCAGCGGTTGATCGCGTCATTGGCGAGCGGGATCTCGCTTCCGCGCCGGGGCACGAGCGCGACCGGGGAGGTGCCGAGGGCCGCCAGCGCCAGGGCTCGCGTCTCCTTGTCGAGATTCGTGACCGCGACCTCGATCCGCTCGGACACGAGCACGCGATGGAGCGCAAAAAGAGCGCGCGGATCGAGCACCCCGCCGAACGGGATCCCGACTACCGAAAGGCTCCGCGCGCGCGCCTCGCGCTCGAGATCGCTTCCCGAGCGCGCGGCCAGGATCGCGTGGTGCCCGCGTTCGAGGAGGAGCCGCGCCGCGGCAAGGAACCACTCCTCCCCGCCGCCAAGACCGCGCACGCTCGATGCCAGCAGGACCCTCATGCCGCCTCCGCAGCGGCCGCGCGAAGAGCCTCGAAGACCTCCTCCGGGGCGACCGCGCGCAGGCACAGGTAGCGCTCGGGAATCGCGCAGGTCCGGAGGAAGCACGGGCTGCAGGGGGGCGGATGGGCGATCACCCTCGCCGCTGGTCCGCGGGGCGCGGTCCAGCGCGGGTCGCTCGAGCCGAAGATCGCGACCGTGGGCCGGCCGCCCGCGGCGGCGAGGTGCGCCACGCCCGAGTCGTTCGCCACCACCGCGCGAGCCTCGAGCAGGAGGGCGAGCAACTCGGGCAGGGTGGTCGCAGCCGTCCAGTCGAGCAACTTTGCATCCGGGGCGCTGGCGGCACGCACGGCGCGCGTCTGGGGAGCGTCCTCGGGGCCGCCCGTCAGCACGACCGCGCGCGCACCGGGATCGGCTTGAAGCCAGAGGCGCGCCACTTCGGCGAAGCGCTCGGGCGCCCAGCGCTTGGCCGGGCCGTAACGTGCGCCGGGCGCAACGACGAGCACGGCCGTCCCCGCTGGGACGCCCGACGCCTCGAGGCGCGCCTTGAGCGCGGCCCGCACGCCCGCGCCGGTTTCGAGCGGCCTCCGCGGAACCGGCGGCGCCCCGGCAAGGCGGGCAAGGTCCAGGTACTCGTCCTCGAGATGGCGCTCGCCCCGGCCCGCGCGCGGGGCGCGATGCGTCAGCAGGATCTCGCCCGCCTCGCCCGCGAGGCCGAGGCGCCGCGGCACGCCGGCCGCGAAGGCATGGAGCCGCGCCGAGAGCGAGGGCGCCAGCAGGACGATTGCCGCCGCGCGCGCGCGGGCCAGCGCGGGCACGCGCGCGGGCCAGCGAGCGCCTGCGCCCGGCGCCTCGAGCCAGCGCGCGCCAGGCCAGCGTTCGGCGAACAGCGTCCACGCCCATGGGCGGGCGATCAGGATGAGGGATTCGTTGCCGTGGAGGGCGGCGAGCGCGTCGATCGAGCGCAGGGAAAGCACCGCGTCGCCGAGCCAGTTGGGCAGGCGGATCGCGAACGCTGCGCGTCCGGTCATCGATCGGTCATGGATCGGTGTT
>JBKJOC010000512.1:0-5967 GCA_046595725.1 Candidatus Eiseniibacteriota bacterium | reverse complement strand
GCATCAGCAGGCGGCCACGCTGTGGCGTGTTCGAGACCGACTGGGCGCGCGCCAGGGTCTGGGCATGCAGCTCGAAGCGCTCCCGGCCGAACAACTCCGAACGGATCGGCTCTTCGGCGTCTGGCACGGCTCCGACGAGGGATCGGAAGGGGTTCATGTCGAAACGCTACCAGACCGGGAGAGCCGCGGCGACCGCGCGCTTCCAAGGTGCGCGAATTGGCGGATTGCATGCATGGTTGTCTCCGAGTTCGCGCACTCCGGCATGGCTGCGCGAGCGGCACGTCGTGCGGGCCATGATCGGTCCCGGCGATCACGGCTTCGGAATAGCGCATGCAGGTGGGAGTCGGCGCTCGACATCCAGGGCTGGACGACCGGCCCAGACCTAACTTCGAGCCGGCTCGTGCACCGGCACCAGTGATCGACGCGTGGCGAACAACCAGCCCATCCAGGCGACGATCCAGAGCGACGCGCTCGCCGCGAGCCAGCCGATCTGCCGCGCCGGATCGAATTCCGCGGCCATGCGCGCAACCAGGGCGAGCGCGAGGCAGGCGGCGCGCGCGGGGGTCATGACGCGCTCCTCGGCGGCCGGCCCGTGTCCGCCGTGCGTCACCACCACGCGGCTGGCGATTCCCATCGTGAGCGTGCCGAAACCTCCGAGCAGGGTGAGGTGGAGCGCGGCGACCTCGTGCCGGGGCGAGAGTGCCGCCATCCACAGGCCGAGGCCGATGAACCAGCCCGCGGTCCAAAGCACGAAGGCGGGCAGCGTGCGGCGGCCGGGCAGGCGCCACACCTTCCAGGCGAGGCCGAGCATCACGGTCGCCACGAGGGCGCGGCCGTACGCGCCCGCGGCACCCAGCCCCAGCGCGTCGGCGACGAACGTGAGTACGAGCCCGGCCGCCAGCGCGAGGTAGAGCATGCGCCGGCGTGGACGCTCGTGCGCGCGCGCGATCTTCGGGATGACGAGCGGATCCTTGATCTCGAGGAACACGGGAACCAGCAGCGCACCGAACCCGAGCACGAACGACAGCACCATCCCCAGCGACATCAGGCGGATGCCGAGGCGGGGCGCGGGCTCCACGACCCAGCCCGCGCTCGACGCGAACTGCAGCGCCGCGCCCGCGATGCCCAGCGCGAGGCCGACCGGGACGAACACGAATTCCTCGGGTGGATCGTTGCTGCGCGCAATCATCCGCCTCGCCACGGCGAACGCGAGCAGCAGCAGGGTCGCGAGCGCGCAGGCGTGGGCTGCCGGCGTCTGCCCGAGGAGCGCAAAGACACCAAAGGCCATGGCCAGCGTGACTGCGAGAGGCACCTCGCGCTGGTCGTCGGCGTCGGTGCGCGCGAGCCGGGGCACGATCGTAAGGAGGAATCCCGCCACGAACGCGAGCTCGAAGCCCTCGATCATCAGGGTGGAGTGCAACACCCCCGGCGCCGGCAGGCCGGGCCAGAGCGCGAGCGGCCAAAGGCCTGCGCCGAGAATCGCGAAGGCCGCTCCGACTGGAAAAAGCGCACGGTAAGGGCCGTGCGTCGCGGTTGGCATCGCTAGTGGACGAGGCGGCGTACGGCGTCGAGGAGCGCGGCCGGCAGGGCCTGCACCTGGCGCAGGATGGCGAAGCCGGACGGGCTGAAGATGCGGGGCAGGTAATTCGCCCCGTGACGGTCGACCGTGAGGCAGAACGGGTGCACGCCCTGCAGGCGGGCCTCGTGCACCGCCTGGCGTGCGTCCTCCACGCCGTAACGGCCCTCATAGTCATCCACGTCATTCGGCTTGCCATCGGACAGGAGCAGCAGCATGCGGTGCGGTGCGCGCTCCTCCGCCAGGACCGCCGTGGCGTGACGCAGCGCAGCGCCCAGGCGCGTGTAGTCCTCGGGCTCGAGGCCCGCGATCCCGCGGCGGACAGCCACATCGTAAGGGCCGGAAAAATCCTTCAACCGGGTCACCCGCACGGACTCCCGACTTTCTCCGCAGAAGGACAAGATCGAATAACGATCGCCCAGAGCTTCGAGTCCCTCGCACAACACCAGCAGCGCCTCCTTGGAGACGTCGATGATGCGCCGAGTGCCCTCGACCCACGCATCCGTCGAGGCGCTGGTATCCACCAGGATGAGCAGCGAGAGTCCGCGTCTCAGGGGCCGCTCCGCGACATAGAGCCGATCGGTCGCCGCCTGCCCGATGCGCGAGTCGACGAATGCCTCGACGTAGGCATCGAGGTCGACCTCGGGGCCGTCGACTTGCCGCGCGAGACGGACGCGGCGGGGGCGCAAGCGCTCGAATTGCCGGCGAGTCTTCTGCACCAGCGGGGCATGGCGGCGCAGCAATTCCTCCGACCATGCGGCGGAACCGTCGCGCGCTGGGAGCAGGCGGACGGTTGCTCGCCCGGGCAAGTAGGTGTTCGTCTTCCAGTTCCACTCAGGGTACGCGATGCCGGGTGCGCCTGCCTTGCGAGGGGGCGCGTGCCCCGGGCGGACGTTGGGCGGA
The DNA here is from genome assembly GCA_046595725.1 of Candidatus Eiseniibacteriota bacterium. Lineage (GTDB taxonomy): Bacteria > Eisenbacteria > RBG-16-71-46 > RBG-16-71-46 > DASYSL01 > JANPEF01. The sequence goes on along the minus strand of JBKJOC010000512.1, from coordinate 3,488 downwards.
TCCTCGCTCACCAGGACCTCGCGCGGCGTGCCCGGCGAGCGGACCAGCCGCGCCTCCGGAAGTTCGGAAAGCGCGTCGGCGAGTCCGCCCGGGTCGGCCTCGTCTTCCCGATCGGTGGGACGGACGAGTCCCAGCGGATCCTCGACGCTCTCCTGCCGGTCCGACGTCGGCGCCATCCAGAGTCCGCTGCCCTGGTCGTCCTCGTCAGGGGACGCTTCGCGAACTCGAGGGCGCCGCGCCATGGTGCGCGTGCGCCCCGGCGGGACCCGGGACTCGAAGGAATCGCCGTCGTCCTCCCCGTCGCGCGCGGTGACCTCGGAGGATCCCTCTTGTCCCCACAGCGCCACCGCGGCGATCCCGCGATACCTTGCACCCGCGGCAACCAGTGCCCCGGCCTTGGCCTGGGCCCAGGCAAGCGAGTCATTCGGCGTCACGGCCCGCGGCAGTTCGGCAGGAGGATCGCCTGCCGGCGCCGTGAGGAGGGCGCGCACGAATTCCTCCACCACGCGTTCAGCGGGGGTCAGCGCATCGAGCGCGGGTCGCGTCGCGAGATCCCTGCGGCGCAACTGCTCGAGCGTGACGACAAGGCCCGGTGCCAGCTGCGCAAGTTCAAGCTCGACCGCGGCGGCCTCGGCAATGGCATAGAGATCCCGGACCGGTCGTGCGACCTCGTCGGCAAGCGGGCGGAACGAGGCGCGCCGCGCGCGCAGCGCCTGGCCCAACGCCAGGACCTGGTAGGCGGCCGGCACGCCGGCTGCGTCGACGTCAAGCTGGCGGGGCAGGCGAAGGCGCACGCCGTCGGTCGACGCGAGCGCCCGGAGCTCGACCAGGTGACGGGGCAGGCGCCGCGCGATCCGGCCCAGCCAGGTCGGCACCGCCGGCAATTCGGCGACGGCAACCGGCGGAGACTCGGGGCAGATCGCGTCGAGGAAGATCCCGAGACGCGACTTGATCTCCTCGAGCCCGGGCGGGCCGCCCGGCCTCGGGCGAACGCGTCGCCAGAGCGCGACGCTCCGAACGGTGGCGGCGTGTGCGGCCTCGATCAGCAGTTCCTCGGGTTCGGACACAGGGCGCGACCTAGGGCAGCGTGGCGGCGACCAGGTCCTTGATCGCAGAGAGGATGTCGGGGTCGTCGCTCAACGGGCCGGCGAAGGCCGAACGGCAGGCATCGGCGGTGGGGATGCCGGTCTTGATCAACCTGGCTGTCGCCACCAGCAGCCGCGTGCTCGGCACCTCGGCGAGTCCGCGGTCGCGCAGGTTGCGCACTCGCCCGGCCAGAGTGACCAGTCCGCGCGCAACATCATCCGACGCCCCACTCTCGTGGGCGACGACGCGGGCCTCGACCTCAGGCGGCGGAAAATCGAACTCGAGCGTCACGAAGCGCTGCCGCGTGCTGGGCTTGAGATCCTTGAGCGCATGTTGGTAACCGGGGTTGAACGAGATCACCAGCATGAAGCCGGGATCGGCCCGGAGGATCTCGCCCTTCTTCTCGATCGTGAGGATGCGGCGGTCGTCGGTGAGCGGGTGGATGACGACCAGCGTGTCCGGTCGCGCCTCGACCACCTCGTCCAGATAGCAGATCGCGCCCGCACGGACCGCTGCCGTGAGCGGCCCGTCCTGCCACCTCGTGTCGCCGCCGTGGATCAGATAGCGCCCGGTGAGGTCGCTTGCCGCCAAATCGTCGTGGCAAGCCACCGTCACCACCGCCCGACCGAGGCGCCAGGCCATGTGCTCGACGAAGCGTGTCTTGCCGCATCCCGTCGGGCCCTTGAGCATGAGGGCCAGGTTCTGCGCGTGGCAGGCCTCGAAGATCGCGACCTCGTCCGCCACCGGCAGGTAGAACGGACCGGTTTCCGAAGTCGGAGTTCGTATGGCGGTGAGCGCGTCCGCGTGGAGCCCGGGTTCGTCGCGCGTCAACGAATTCACTTGCCGGCCCGCGCGGGCGGGCTCGCAGGCGACGCATCCGCGGGGCCCGTGAACTGCGGGCGAATCGGATGACGGAAGAACTCGAACAGGAAGAGCGCGACGCCGGTCGCGAACAGGAGACCGGTGCCGATCAACATTAGGAAATGGACCTGGATCTTGAGCTGCGTCTCGAGATAGCCCAGTCCCATGATGCGCTCAAGGTAGGTCTGCGCAATGCCAGCCGCGGCAAATGCCATCGTCATCCCGAACATGCCGGCCACTTGAAGCCAGAATGCCCACAGGCCAAGCACGCTTTCTTCATTCTCATCGCGCCCATTCAACGCCGGCATCACGTAGGTGATGACCGCAAGAACGATCATGGCGTAAGCGCCGAAGAAAGCCGAGTGCCCGTGCATGGGAGTGATCAGGGTGCCGTGGGTCCACTTGTTGACCGAAGGCCACGTGTGCGCCAGGCCGAGGACACCGGCGCCGAAGGCCGTGAAGATCGCGCTCCCCACCGTCCAGTGCGTCGCCAGTCGGTTCGGGTGGCTCAGTCCGGAACGGCGCATCGCGAAGTAGGCGTAGGTCGCCATACCTAGGAGCGCCAGCGGCTCGAGCGCGCTGAAGATGCCTCCGATCGGGAGCCAGTACTTGGGCACTCCGATCCAGTAGTAGTGGTGCGCCGTGCCGAGGATTCCCGCGATGAACGTGAGCCCCACGATCACGTAGAGCCACTTCTCCATGACCTCGCGGTCGGCGCCCGAGAGCCGGATCAGAAGATAGGCAAGGAGCGAGGCCTGGATCATCTCCCACACGCCCTCGACCCTCAGGTGAACGGTCCACCATCGGTAATACACGCTCACGGTGTAATTGTCGAAGGGCACGAATGCCGGGAGGTAGAGCAGCGCAGTCATGACGAGGCCGGCCAGGAGCACGCCTTCCGTGGTCGTCCACCGGCCAGCTTTCTTGATCGTCAGGAAGAGATTTGCAAGGAACATGAGCATCACGACAACGATGATCACCTTCATCGGTACCGGCTGCTCGAGCAGCTTGTTGCCTTCCGTCCATCCGAACGCGTAGCCGACGACCGTGCCAACTCCCATCGCGGTCCAGAGCCCGAGCTGCCAGTAGGCCAGGCGTACGCTGAAGATTTCAGTGCGCGACTCCTCGGGAACGACCCAGTAGGCGGCTCCCATGAACCCCGTGATCACCCATACGATGAGAAGGTTGGTGTGGATCTCCTTGGCGCGATCGAACGGCAGGAGGTGGAGCAGCGGGTCGGGTCCAAGGTACTTGACCGCGGAGAGAAGCCCGAACGCGACCTGGAGGCCATAGAGCAGCATCGCGACGACGAAGTAGGCGTAGGCCACTCGTTGTGACTGGTACCGCATCCCGCTCTCCTACTTGGTGGACGAAAGGTAGGCGACGAGAGCGTCAATCTGCTCCGGCGTCAGCGTGTGGCTGAAGTTGGCGGGCATGAGGGACTGGTTCCCGTTCGAGTAATTGCCCCCGGTGCTGATGTAGGCGCTGGGTTCCAGGATGGATTCCCGGATGTACTCCTCGGGCACGCGGGCCTTCCCGCT
>JBKJOC010000191.1:0-3207 GCA_046595725.1 Candidatus Eiseniibacteriota bacterium | reverse complement strand
TACACCGTTCGGGGCATCGTGCCTCCAAGGTGAGCCAGCGGCGACCTTCCCTCCGGACCCCCGACAGCCCTCCGGGCGTCCACCGCCGGCCACGTTCTAGTTGCTGGTGAGCCTGCGAATCTCTGCCTGCACGTCGATCCCGATCCCGCTGATGACGATGGTCCCGATGGTTGGCTTGTCCCGCTCGCAGGTGAGGGAGACCGAGACCACGCCTTCGACCTCCCCGCCCGTGTTCGAGTCAATGACGATCCAGCCTGTCGGCGTGCCGTCTGAGACCACGGCGAGCTTCATCCCCAGTTCCCGGTCGATCGGTCGTTGGGGATCGCGCGTCCGAGCAGGGAGACGATGCGAGGGGCAGCCTTCGCCAGAGCCACGCGCATGGCCTCGATCAGCTCGTTCTCGGTCTTGTGCAGTTGTTCCTTCTGGGCGCCTGAGAGGTGCGCCGTGTCGATCCACTGGTCGAGCCGCTTGTCGAGCAGCGCCAGGCCGATGGAGATCAAGACTGAGGCGAGGGCGGTCACGTTCCGGTGATCCCGGTCCATGCGCCGGCCGCGTAGATCTGGAGCTTGTTGGCGGGCGTCGTGGGCGTCGTGACGTAGATCAATGTGCCGTTGACAGCGCGGGCGTTCGTTGCCCGGTCAGCGTCCGTGGCGAAGATCGGCAGCCCGACGCCGTAGTTGCTCAGGTAGAGGTAGGGGCTATCGAGCACGTCGGTGTCATTCGCGCCCGCGATGCCGGGGACCACGACCCAGCCGGTCGAGTTACCGTCGCACCAGATCGCCTTGCGGCCCGCGACATTGTCCCAGATTAACTCGGTGCGGTTGTTGATCGCCCGGCCCCGCGTCGTGGTCGCCGCCGTGACCCACTTCTTCGGCTGGCGCGTGGTATCCGAGCCACCCCAGAGCGAGTTGTTGTCGAGCTGGACCCCTGAGCAGGTCTCAAGGAAGATCATCTGCTCCGGCCTCAACGCGGGCTGGTAGGGCGCTCCGGTCGAAAGCTCGAAGTGGGACTCCACGATCCGGATGCTTGCCGAGCCGGTAGCGTGGATGCAGTTGGCCGACGCCGCGTCCGTGCCGCCCAAGATCGACTCCATGATGCAGTTGTGTATGATCACGTTGGGCGCGGTGCTCAGCCGGATTGCAGCCTCGCTCACGGCGGTTGAGATGCCGGTGAACTCCGTGTTCAGGAGCCGCAGGTGGGTCGGCGTTCCGATGCCGAGCGTTCCCTGCACGGGGTCTGAGGTCGCGGTCGACTGCTGGCTCAGGACGGCGGGACCGAAGCCGCCTGAGATCCACGACGTATCGACGGTGACGTTGTAGACGAAGCCGGTGATCCGGATCGCGTTGCGCCGCCAGTTGAGGAAGTAGCAGTTCCGGATCGTGACCGGCTGGACTCCGGCGTCGAGGCCGCTGATTCGCATAATGTCGTAGGCGGCGGCGGTCGTGCCGCGAGCGTCGATCCGCAGGTTCTCGCAGATGAGCCCGCTCGATGTCACGTTGAACATGTGCCAGGTCGGGTTGACGGCCGACGCCTGGATGATGGCCGAGCCCCACGAGTCGGAGAAGATGCGGACGTTGACCTTGTTGATCGCAACCGCCGCCGCGATCGAGACCGTCACGCCATCGGGAATGTAGATGGCCCCGCCCGTTGACGGCAGCGCGGCCACGGCGAGCGCGAGGTCGTTGCCGTAGGCGCGGATGTCGAGCGCGGGCTCCATGTAGCCGCCCTGAACGTCATACTCGCCCGAAGTGGTGATCCCGCTCCCGGAGTAGATGAGGTCAATGATCGGCTCGGTCGTGTAGAACTCGACCAGTCCCGAGGCGATGGAGTTGGCATCGGACGAGCCGGTCGAGACGCTGCCCGAGGATTCCGAGTAGAGCGTGGGGCGAGCGGTGTTGACGACAAGGCGATCCCCGATCGAGACCGTCAGCGTCCCAAGGACCGCCGTGAGCTTGATCGAGGTCCGGCTCGTCACTTCGGTCACGGTCGCGGTGTTGGTGCCCGAGGTGCCCTTCTGGACGGTGTCGCCCACGACGATGCGCCCGGAGTCGCGGACGGCGACAACCGTGTTGGTCACGATCGTCGTCGGCCCTGCGGTCGTCACCGTCGCGCCCTGCTTGTAGACCTTGCAGACGCCTGAGATCACGCCGGCCACGATCTGAGCGGCGTCGGTGACGGACTTGTCCTTCAAGATCAGGCGCGAGACCTTGTAGAGCTTCGTCGGCATCGGTTCTCCGGTTCAGAGGAACGGGAGCGGCCCGAGAGCCGCCCCCGCGATGTGGCTCTAGAACGTGATGATTCGGCCCGTGGCGGTGCGGTAGCGATCCTTGACCGAGCCCCAGGTCTTCGACTTGAAGCTCGCCGCACCCTTGCCGTCTCTGTATCGCGGTGTGAGCAGTTCGAGCGAGGCGGGCAGGTTGTGGCCCACGACCGCCGTCAGGTTCCAGTAGGGGCACCGGCCGGGCTGCGAGATGTTCTGGGCCGCGCCCGCCACGAGAACCAGCTCTCCGGCCGCGTTACGCGCCTCGATGTGAGCGGCATAGCTGGGGTTGGGAACCGGCGTGGGCCCGCAGAAGGCCCTGAGGTCCGCAGGCAACAGCTCGACACGAATTGAGAACGCGGCGCGGGACTCGTGGACCGAGACGCCGTTGCCGTCGTAGTCGATCCGTCCGTAACCGACCCATCGCCCGGCGTCGGCGTCGAAGGTCATCGTCGCGTAGTCGGTCTGGACCTCGGAGTTACCGGCGAGGTCGAGCGCGACGACGCCGTTTCGGTTGCCCTCGCCGTAGCCGATCGAGGCGTCATTGAACGTGACGTACTGAGCCTGTGCCGGGCTTGCAACCGCCACGACCAGGACGAACGCGAGCAGGAACTTGCGGAACGCCATGTTGAACCTCCTTGTTGAGACAACCGGGCCGGGACATCCTTGTCCCCCCGCGCGGGCGTCCTGCCCTTGCGGTCCCCGGCTACAGACTGACGAGCCATTCCTTCGCGCTCGACTTCCAGCAGCACGAGTTGCCCTCGAAGCTGGCCGACTCGACGAAGATGACGGCCTGCACGTCCCCGACCAGAACCTCGCGCACCATGAGATCGAGCGTGTTGGTCGCCCCTCTCAGGAACGATTGCAGCCCCTCCCGCGTGCCGCCTGCCCGAGCCGCAAGCTGGTCGTACTCCGTGGCAACGAGCGTGATCTTCTGGACGCGCGTC
>JBKJOC010000175.1:0-5714 GCA_046595725.1 Candidatus Eiseniibacteriota bacterium | reverse complement strand
CGTCGCGAATCTCGCAGGGCAGGGCTGGGCGCTCCCTCGGGCGGTTGCCCTGTTCCTCGGCTTCGGCTTTCTCCATCCTCTCAGTCTCATGACGAGCTCGAAGGGACTTCTCGGCCTCAACCTGATGAAGATCGCCGACGAGCGGCCCGATCTGCTGGCTCGGGCGCTGACGGAAGTGGCGCGCCTGGCCGCCAGCGGAGCGCTCGAGCCGGTGGTGGATCGCTCGTTCGCGGCCGAAGCGGTGGCCGAGGCGCATGAGCGCGTGGAATCCAGGCAGTCGATCGGCAAGGTCATCCTCGCGTGGTGAGCTCGTTGCGTCCGAGATCCACGATGCAGGTCGTCACGTGGGCATGCCACGTGGCATGCCTGCCGCCCGCGAGTGGCCTTCGCGTTGAAGTTCACCGCCCCCATTTCGTCCGCAACACGAGGCAGGAGGAAGACATGGAGCTCGGAAATTTCTCGGTCAGCCTGGCGGTCAAGGACATTGCGGCGTCGAAGCGCTTCTACGAGACGCTGGGGTTCACGGTGTTCGCAGGGGAGCAATCGCAGAACTGGCTGATCATGAAGAACGGGACGCACGTGATCGGGTTGTTCCAGGGGATGTTCGAGAACAACATCCTCACCTTCAACCCGGGATGGGACAGCGATGCGCAGAAGATCGGCGATTTCACCGACGTGCGCGAGTTGCAGCGCCAGCTCAAGGCGCAGGGCATCGCCATGATCACCGAGGCGGATGAAACCACGACCGGCCCTGCCAGCTTCATGATCGCAGATCCGGATGGAAACACGATCCTGGTGGACCAGCACGTCTAGCAGCGTGCCGGCCGGCACGGATCGCGGATTGGCGACGAAGGGGGGACGGACGTATAATTCCTGTCGGCCCGAACTGGCACCCCCGCCATTTGCGAGAGGATGGAAGATCGATGGGACGTCACGTCGCACTCGTCACGCTTTCCGCGGCGCTTCTGCTTCATGTGCGTCCTGCGCAAGCCATCGGCGTGGATGGCCAGCTCGATCCCGATTATGGTGCCCCCATCACGATCCAGACGACGCAAACCGGTCTTGGCGCCGGCCAGATCGTGGGCGACAACAACAGGGGTGACCTGAACTTCGCCAATGGCTCGGAACTCGACGAGGGTTACGGCTTCGTTTCGGGGGGTGTGCTGTACCTGTTCCTCGGCGGCAACCTGGCGCTGATGACGCGCATGAACCAGGTGGACACCATCGGGCACACGCTCGACGTCTTCATGGATTCGGTGCCGGGCGGGCAGAACTCCCTCAATGGGCTGGGATCGGGAAATCCCCTCAATGGCCTGACCTTCGATGCCGGGTTCACCGCAGATTACCGGTTCGAGCTCTCCGGTGGCCTCAGCGGCGGTGCAAACAGCCCGCCCATCTGGTCTGCCGGCTATCAGACGATGACGTCGACGGGCGGGGGACCGTTCGTGAACCTTGGCTTCGGCAGCGCAGGCGGACCGGGCACGCTCTCAGGCGGCAGCAATCCATACGGGATCCTCGCGACGCTCGACAATCGCAACATTGCCGGCGTGACGTACGGCTGTGCGGCGGCGTCGGGAGCCGGCGTGACGACGGGAATCGAGTGGGCAATCCCGTTGGCGGCGATCGGGAATCCGACGGGATGCATCACGCTCGCGGTGATCGTTCGGGAATCCGGGGCCACGGGCTCGGTGTCGAACCAGGTGCTCGGCCCCGTCCCCGTCGGCACCTGTCCCCCCGGGCCGGCGGCGACGGTCAATTTCCAGAACATTTCCGGGAATCAGTTCTTCACCGTGTGCCGGGGGGTCATCGACGTCCCTCGCTCGACCGGCACGAAGATGGCGTTCGTCGGGGTGCACCCGAACCCGGGCCGCGGCGACCAGCTTCGGGTGGCTTTCGAGCTCCCAGGCTCGAAGCCGGCTTTGCTGCAGGTCGTTGACTGTGCAGGAAGGGTGATCCGCGAACAACGTGTCGATCCACCAGGTGGCGGTTTCGGCATCGCCAACCTCGCCAGTGGTCGCCGCTTGCCGCCAGGGGTCTACTGGCTGCGGTTATCGCAGGGGCAGAGCTTCGTCGCGCGGAGCTTCTGTATCGTGAACTGATGGAGAACCCCATGGCCGCCCAACCACACCACCATTTTCTGCCGCCACGGCTCCTCATGGCTCGACCATGGGTCCCCTGTGCGGTGGTCGTGCTGCTCGCGGGCGCCCTCGCACAGACGCCCGCCAGGCCCGCGCACGCCGCCAACTGCGCCGGGGATACCACCGGGCTGGTGGCGATCACCGATCTCGGTCCCGGCCTCTACAAGGGTTTCCCGGGTGGGCTCTACCCCGGGGGCCAGAATGGCCGGCCGCCTGCACACGACCAGGCGGGGATCGCGCTTGCCCAATCGATCGTTCCCATCGACACGCTGGGCGCCGCCGATCAGGCTCAGGGCAGGATCGTCCTGATCTCGATCGGCATGAGCAACGCGACCCAGGAGTTTCAGGCGTTCGTGCCCAAGGCGATGGGAGCATCCGACCGCCACCCGAAACTACTCGTGATCGACTGCGCGGTCGGAGGTCAATCGGCGGACCGCATTCGCTCCGCCACGGCAGCGTATTGGGATTCGGTGGCGACCAGACTCCGAGGACACGGGTCCTCGCCCGCACAGGCGCAGGTGGCATGGATCAAGGAAGCCGATGCCGGGCCGACCGGCGGATTCCCTGCCGCAACCGACACGCTGCGGGAGAACCTGGGCGCAATCGTGCGCATCCTCAAGACGCGGTGCCCCAATCTCAAGCTGGTGTTTTTCACGAGCCGGATCTACGCCGGTTACGCGACGACCAACCTGAATCCCGAGCCCTATGCCTATGAGAGCGGCTTTGCCGTGAAGTGGCTCATCGAGGAGCAGTTGGCCGGCGTCGACAGCTTGAACTTCGATCCGGCAACCGGGCCCGTCGTCGCCCCATGGCTGGCGTGGGGTCCGTACCTGTGGTCCGATGGAATGCGCGGACGCGCGGATGGGCTGATCTGGCCGTGCACCTGGTTCGCCGCAGACGGCACGCATCCAGCAAGCCCCGCGCGGAACGCCGTCGCCGACAGCCTGGTCACATTCTTTCGAACGGACCCGGCCGCGTCCTCCTGGTTCATCGCACCCCTGGTCGGCGTTCCCGGATCTCCGCAGGCGCCTGCGATCGCGCTCGAGGTGAGCGGGAACCCCGCTCGCGAGGCCATCGATGCTCGGGTGCGGGTCCAGGAGGGGATCGCATGGCGACTGGATCTCTTCGATGTGCGGGGACGGCGGCTCTGCGAACTCGCGCGCGGGCGGGGCCGGGGAGCGCAGGAGGCTGTTCATTCGAGGTTGGCCACGGCGCTCGGCAGGGGGATTGCGCCCGGTGTGTACCGCTTGCGCCTCTCGACCGGGATCGGCGTCTCAAGCCAGTCCCTGGTCGTTCTTTCCTCCCGACCCTGATTCGGGATCGGATTTGACGCTGCGGGGACGGCCGCGCCATACTTGGTGCGTTCTCGAACCCCACCCCATTGCCATCCGAGGCCCTCATGCACCGGGCGAACGTATCAAGCTTGCTGTCGGCGGTGCTGACCGCCCTGGCGCTCCTCCTGCCGAGCGCGGCATCTGCCGCCTGGCCGGCCAATCCGAACCTCAACCTGCCAGTGTGCACCGCGACCGGCGACCAGCTCAACCCCGCCATCGTCTCCGACGGCGCGGGCGGGGCCATCGTGGTGTGGGCCGACGCGCGCAGCGGGAACAAGGACATTTACGCCCAGCGCGTCTCGGCCGATGGGATCGCGCTCTGGACCGCCGGCGGCGTCGTGTTGTGCGCGGCTCCTGGGGACCAGACCAATCCGACGCTGATCGCCGACGGCCTGGGCGGCGCGATCGCCGCGTGGCACGACATTCGTTCCGGCACCAACTACGACATCTACGCGCGGCAGGTCTCGGCCGACGGCACTCCGCAGGGAACCGCGGACGGTGTCGTCGTCTGCATCAACACCGCCCATCAGACGTTTCCGACCCTCGCTTCGGACGGCGCCGGCGGGGCGATCGTCACCTGGTTCGACATCCGCTCCAGCAACTACGACATCTATGCGCAGCGCTTCGCGGCAGGCGCGGCGCAGTGGACGGCGGACGGCGTCGCGATCTGCACGGCCGCGCGGCATCAGGAGTATCCGACCATCGTGCCGGATGGCACGGGCGGCGCGATCATCACCTGGTTTGACCAGCGGACCGGGCCCAACTACACGTTCTCGGACATCTATGCGCAGCGGATCGCTGGCGACGGCACGGTGCAGTGGAGCGCGGACGGTGTCCCTCTCTGCACGGCAACCGGCGATCAATCCAATCCGACGATCGTCTCAGACGGCGCGAGTGGCGCCATCGTCACCTGGTTCGATTACCGCAGTGGCAATTACGACATCTACAGCCAGCGCGTCGCGGCCAATGGCAGCGTAGAGTGGACCTCGGACGGCGTCGCTCTGAGCACCGCTCCCGGCGAGCAGGCGTATCCGACGATCGTCTCCGATGGGGTGGGCGGCGCAATCGCGACCTGGCGGGACTACAGCAGCGCGATCGACTACGACATCTACGCGCAGCGAGTCAACTCCCTGGGAGCGATCCAGTGGACGGTGAACGGCGTGCCCGTGTGCGTCGCTCCGGATAACCAATACGATCCGACGATCGCATCCGATGCCGCCGGCGGGGCGATCATTACCTGGTACGACTATCGCAGCGGTGAAAGCAACGTCTACGCGCGTCGCATCTTGCCGAACGGGTCGCCGCAGTGGCTCGCCGACGGCGTCGCGCTGTGCACCGCCTCCGGCAGCCAGATCGTGCCCGTCATCGCCCCCGACGGCTCGGGCGGAGCGATCGTCACGTGGTACGACTCGCGCGGCGGCGACTACGACATCTACGCCCAGCGCGTGGACCAAGGCGGCGTGGTCGGCGGCGCCTTGCGCGTCGATGTCCCGATCGAGGCGGGCGTCGCCTTCGCCCTCGAGCCGCTGCGACCGAACCCCACCCGCGGCAACTCGCTCAAACTCCACTTCACCCTCCCCGCGGAAGCGCCCGCATCGCTTCAGATGGTGGACGTCCGGGGGCGGCTGGTCGCGTCGCGCGAGGTCGGCTCGCTCGGAGCGGGCCGGCACGCCGTGGATCTGACGGCCGGCCGCAGGCTCCCGGCCGGCATCTACCTCGTGCGCCTGCGGCAGGGCGGGCTCCAACGCGTCACGCGCGCCGTCGTCCTCGACTGACGCGAGGACTCCGCGCGTCGGGGCGATCAACACGCCCCGGTAGGCCGGGAACCTGCTGCCGGACACAAAAAAACGGGTGGGACGCGTGTCCCACCCGTTCCTGCATGAAGGCGCTCCCGACTAGCGGCGATAGACCGACTTGATCGAGCCCCAGCTCGTGGTATTCGCGGGCACCACGCCGCAATGGCCCGGGCCCAGTTTTCCGTTATTGAAGTCGTCGAGCGTCTGCGATGTCGCGCTGACCGAGCCTGGCGAGAGATAGCCGCTGCCGATCGGCGGAATGACCAGATTGCCGATCAGGGCATCCGCGGCCGCGATCGTAGCCGAGATCGACGTCGGATCCGCGCCGCTCGCGAGATTGAGTTTGGCCGCAATCAACTGGTGGGCCAGGATCAGCAGGCCGTTGCCCCGCGCGGGCTCGTTCAGGATCGCCAGCAACTGGGCTGCCGTGTACACGACGTTGCCGA
>JBKJOC010000101.1:0-4651 GCA_046595725.1 Candidatus Eiseniibacteriota bacterium | reverse complement strand
TGCGATCCTGCTCGGCACCGGCGGATTCAACTTTGCAGCCCCCGTCACCTACCCGGTGGGCAGCGTGCCGCACGGCATCGTCACCGCCGACTTCAACGAGGACGGGATCCTCGACCTCGCGGTGGCCAACAAGTTCAGCAACTCGATCTCCGTCCTGCTCGGCCAGGGCGCGGGCGGGGTCGGCAACGGAACGTTCGCCCCGCGCGTCGACTTCGCGACGACCTATCGCCCGTTCCAGCTCGTCACCGCGGACTTCAACGAGGACGGGATCCTCGACCTGGCGATGAGCATGAATTCGATCGGCCGCATGGGCGTCATGCTCGGCCAGGGCGTCGGCGGCGTCGGCAATGGCACGTTCGGCAGCCCGACGCACTACATCCTGAACCAGGCGTCGACCGGGATCGCGACCGCCGACTTCAACGGGGACGGCATCCTCGACCTGGTGGCGACGGAGAACGCTGCCGGCACGATCGAGGTTCGCCTGGGCAATGGCACCGGCAACATCGGCAACGGCAGCTTCGGCGCCGCGACTCACTTCGCCGCCGGCTCGGAGCCCTTCCACATCGCCGTCGACGACTTCAACGAGGACGGCGTACTCGACCTCGCGGTGGCGAACACAAACTCCGCCGGCACGGCGATCATGTTGGGCATCGGCAACGGCGCGTTCCAGGCCCCCGTCTTCCTCGCCAGCGGCAATACCTCGACCGTGGCCAGCCTCGACGCCAACGGTGACGGCATCCAGGACCTGGTCGCGAGCTCGGTCACGGACTACGACATCGGGTCGCTCCAGCTCTTCCTGGGTGATGGCATCGGCGGCGTCGGCAACGGCGCGTTCCTCGCGCCCACCGTCTATGGCGCGAGCCTCGACCGCTACCAGGTCATCCCGGCGGACATCAATCTCGACGGCAAGCCAGACCTGATCACCACGGCCCTGCGGCGCGATTTCATCCAGGTCTTCCCCGGAACCTGCCAGGTGGCCGCGCCCGATCCGAGGAAGCCGCTCCTGACCGACGTGCGCGACGTCCCGCACGACCAGGGCGGCAAGGTGTTCCTGACGTGGACCGCCAGTTCACTCGACGCGCCCAATGGTCCGATCCAGAACTATCGCGTGTGGCGGCGTATTCCTGCCGCGCTTGCCGCGCGGACGGCGTTGGGCGACGACGGCGAGTCGCAGTGGCGCACCATCACCGTCACGGGCGTGGACGGCACGACCGACATCGAATACTGGGAACCCATCGTGACGCTCCCGGCCCAGCGCCGGGCCGGCTACGGCTATACCGCGGCCACGTCGTCCGACTCCGCAGACGCGTGGATTCCCTACGAGGCGTTCTTGGTCTCCGCCCTGACGTCGAACCTCGACAGCTTCTACGACTCGAACGTCGACAGCGGATACTCGGTGGACAACATCGCCCCCGCCGCACCCCAGGGCGTGGCCAGCGTGGCCTCGGGCCCCGGGGTGCTGTTGCAGTGGCAGCCCAACAACGAACCCGACCTCAGGAGCTATCGCGTCTACCGCGGCACTGATCCCGGGTTCGTCGCGGCCGGGACCTCTCTCATCGGATCGCCCACGGCTTCGTCCTTGGCCGACGGCACGGCGGGATGGTTCTTCTACAAGGTGACGGCGGTGGACGTGCACGGGAACGAGAGCCCGGTATCCAACGCCACCAGCCCGGCCTCCACGGGCGTCGACCCGGGCGTCGCGCTCGTCTTCGCATTGCGTGGGGCGACCCCGAATCCCTCGACCGGAGCGAGCCTGAGCATCGCGTTCTCGCTGCCATCGGCCGAGCCTGCGAGCATCACCCTGATCAACGTGTCGGGCCGGACGATTGCCTCGCTGCGCCTGGCCGCGCCGACGCCGGGCGCCCAGGTCCTCCCGCTGGCGGGGACGAAGGGCCTGCCCGCGGGGATCTATCTCGTCCACCTCGAGCAGGGTTCGCGCTCCGCGGTGCGGAAAGTGGTCGTCTCTCACTGAGACGCCGCACTTCCGCATGACGCCGGTTGATCCGAGCGCCCGCGCGTGGGTCGTCGAGCCGTATCGACCGGGCGACGAGACGGCGATTCTCGAACTGTTCCGGCGCGAGTTCGGCCGCGAGCGCAGCCTCGAGCACTGGCGCTGGAAGTTCCTCGAGAATCCGTACGGCGGCCCGTTCATCTCGCTGGCCTGGCATCGGGACGAGCGCTTCCTGGTCGGCAACCAGGTGCTGATGCCGTTTCCGCTCACCGTGGCCGGACGCCCCGTGCTGGGCGGCCACTCCCTTGACCTCGTCGTGCATCACGCGTTTCGAAGGCAGGGAGTGTTCGAGCAGACCGCCCTCCAGGCATTCGCGACGCTCGAGCGCGCGGGCGGCGCAGTCCTCGTGGCCTTCCCGAACGTCAGTTCGTACCCGGGATTCGTGCGCACGCTCCACTGGCGGCGCATCCTCGAGCCCCGGCTGTGGGTCCTCCGCCTGGGCGTACGCCGCAAGCTTGAACGCAAGCTGAAGGCATTGCTGCCGGCCGCGGTGGCCGATGCGGGATTCCGTGCCCTGGCGTCCGGTCGACTCGGGCGCCGCGCCGCTTCAGCGCGCGCCGCTGCTCCGGGGTTCGAGGTCCTGCACATGGATCGCCTGCCCGACGGCACGGATGCGCTGTGGGAACGCGAGCGCCTGAGGGTGGATCTCTCACTCTGGAAGGATCGCGCCTATCTGGCGTGGCGCTACGAGCGAAACCCCGACCATCGCTTCGCGTTCCACTGCCTTGTACGTGGGGACGAACTCGAGGGGCTCGCGGTCAGCACCGAACGCGACGGCGTCGCCCTGGTGTGCGAGCTGATGGTGCCGTCGCGGTCAGTCGAGGCGGGCAGGCGGCTGGTGGTCGAGACCTGCCTCCATCACGCCCCCGCGCGCGTCGATGAAGTGCACTTCCTCGGCCACGACGCGGGCTACTTCGCGGAGGCGTTCGAGGGTTTTTCCTCGAAGCCGGCGCCGGGAAACGTCTTCGTCGGACGGGCCCTCGCGGACGAGGCGTTGACCGAACGCATGGCCGAAGCGGACCGCTGGACGTTGACCTACGGTGACGGCGACTTCGTCTGATCCGCCAGCGCCCGCGCCTCCTCGATCAGGCTCTCCACCGCTTCCTGCACGCGATCGGCGTGCGACCGGAAGCTAACCACGCAGATGCGAAGCAGGTAGCGCCCGTCGATCGTGGTGCTGCTGAGGAACACGCGCTTGCGCGCGTTGACCCGGCGGAGCACCTCGGCGCCGAACGCGTTGGCGTCGAGCGGATGCCCCACGGGCGGCTTCGCGGACAGGGCGACGATCGAAAGCTGCGGCGCGTCGAAGATCTCGAACAGCGGCTCGGCTGCGAGCCCTTGATGCGCCCAGCGCGCGAGCGCGAGCTTCTCGGTCAACTGGTCGCGGAATGCGCGGATGCCGTGGAGTTGGAACGGCAGCCAGACCCTGAGGCCGCGGAAGTCGCGTGAGAGCTCGGGCGAATAATCGGTCAGGCCGAGCGCCCCCTCCGCGGCCACACCCTGCAGGTAGGACGCGCTCGAGGCATGGGCGCGCCTAAGAGGCTCGGTGTCCCTCATCAGGAGCGCGCCCGTGCCGTAAGGCAGGAACAGGCACTTGTGTGGATCGAGCGTGACCGAGTCGTAGGCGCCGATCGACGGCAGCAGGGCCTCGCCGCCCTCGGCGATCCGGAACAGTCCCCCGTACGCGCCGTCGACGTGCGCCCACAGATTGTGCGCGCGGGCGACTTCAAGAATTTCGGGCAACGGGTCGATCGCGCCGGTATTGGTTGTCCCCGCGTTCCCCACCACGAAGAACGGCCGCGCGCCCCTGGCCTTGTCCGCGTCGATCATCGCGGCCAGAGCGTCGGCCCGCATGCGCCGCCGCGCGTCGACCGGCACCACCCTGAGCGCGCGCGCGGGGAAGCCCGCGACCCGCGCCGCCTTGGCGACGCAGGCGTGCGTGTCCTCCGAGTAGTAGAGCGTGCCGTCGTGGAAGTCCTCCCCCAGCAGCTCGGTCCGCGCGGCGACCAGGGCCGAGAGGTTCGAGAGCGATCCCCCGGTGGTGAAGATTCCGTTCGAGCCCGCGGGCATGCCCATCAGCTCGGCCAGCCAGCGCAGCGTGGTGCGCTCGATCTGCGCCAGCGCCGGCGCGGCCAGGTCGACGTTGACGAAGCGGTTGGTTGCGCACGCGATGAAGTCGGCGATCGCGGCCGAGGGGATGCCCCCGCCCGGGATGTAAGCCAGGTAGCCGGGCCCCGGGGTCGAGAACGTGGCCTGGATCGCAGGATCGAGTCGAGCCAGCACCTCGTCGAATGGACGGCCCTCTTCCGGACGCGGCTCGGCGGCGATGCCTGCCGCGATCGGCCCGGCGTTCTCGGTGTTGAAGGACGGCATGTAAGGGACGGCCAGGATCTGCTGCTCGACGTAGGCCGAGCCGGCGGCGATCCACGCCTTGAGCGTCGCGGGGTCGGGATCGAGGGGCTGGGTTGACGCGGCGGGCGCTGGCGGCAGCGGCGCGGTGGCGGCGAAAGGCTCCGGAGTCGTCATGGGCGGCAGTCTAACCGTTCCCCGGCGATGCGCCTTGGGCTAAAGTCCCACGGCACGCCGGTCTCTCGGCCGGGCCGTCACGACTTCCACGGAGGGTCCCATGGGCGCGTTTTT
>JBKJOC010000230.1:0-11242 GCA_046595725.1 Candidatus Eiseniibacteriota bacterium | reverse complement strand
CATGGTGAACGGGCCGACCGATTGCATCATGCGCAGCTCGCTGTTGGATCCCATCACCCAGCCGCTGCCCGTGATCGGATCACCGGTGAAGGCGAACGTGGTCGGGAGAGAGGTGGTGTTGTCGACCCAGGCGGCGCCCGAGGTCTTGAGCCCGCGCAGGAGTCGGTACGACTCCACCGCGTTCATCGGGTCGGCATGGGGGTAGGGGATCATGGCCCTGGGCCCCGACGGCGGCCCGCCGGGCGTCAAGCGCGGGCCCTTGAGCAGCACGAAGCCCACCGCGGGCGGCGTCGTCCCGTAGATGATGTCCGCCACTGCGCCGTTGTAGACGTAGGCGAGTCGTCGCGCCGGATCACTGCCGAAGCGATCGTCCGACGCGCCCCCCAGGTCGACGTCCGACCACAGCCCGATCCAGGTGCTGTCGAGCGTCTGCGCGCCGGCGTTCCGGATCTGGAACCGCAGGAACGCCATGGACGCGCGCGGCGAGTTCTCGTTCCAGGCCCAGGACGTCTGGCGCACTTCGATCCCGAGCGGCGGAGTCTGACCCGCGCTGTTCGTGTGGGCGAGGGGATTGGCGTCGTTGTAGGCCGACCACAGTGTCTGCGACCCGATCCTCCCCGGCGCGGTTCCGCCCGCGCTCGTGGGCGCTCCCTGAGGCACGGCCTGTGCCATCCAGGCGGCGGTGCCGGCGGTGTCGGCGGCGTTCACCTCGTAGACGCGAAACTCGGGCCGGTCGGCCTGGAAGGTCCCGCCGGCCATCGGCCCGGGCACGTAGTCGAACGCGTACTCGGCGAGCGAAACGCGGACCTGGCCTGAGACCTGCGCGCCCACCCACAGGCCGCCGGCGAAGAGGCACGACTTGCCGGAACCGCGCGGGAACTCGAGCCCGCCGTTGCCCGTGGCGAGGTCGAACCCGAAGGATCCGAAGTTCGTGATCTGGAGGGCGAGCCGGTTGGCGTCGAGCTCGGGGCCGATGTCGAGAACCGCGGCCGCCTTTGCGGCGTGCGTAAGCGCCAGCGCCGCGATGAACGCGCCGGCGGATTGTCTCAGGAGGGAATGGTGGGGCGAACGCATGGCAGACCTCGGGCGGGACCGGCGAGCGCAACGAACCGGACGGTGAACGCATCTACTCTAAGGAGGGTGGGGGTTGACTGCAACCTTCCCCTCCGGGCGGCGAGTGCTAGGATTCCGTCACCTCGTCTGCCAGTTCGGCGATCCCCGCCTGCCCGCGCGGGGAGAACTTCAGGAGTCCCGCCATGAGTCCCGATTCCTTCACCGTCAAAGTCCAGGAGGCCCTCGAGGCCGCCCAGCGCATTGCCCGCGAACATGGTCACCAGGCGCTCGAGCCGGCGCACCTGTTCCTCGCCTTGCTCGACGACGAGCAGGGTGTCGCGCGCGCGCTGTTCGAGAAGCTCGGCGTCGAGCCGGCGCAGATCGAGCAGGACATAAGGGCCCAGGTCGCCCGCCTGCCCCGCGTCTCGGGTTCGGGCGACCTGCGCTTGTCGAACCACCTGAGGCAGGCGCTCGACCAGGCGGACTCCGAGCGCGAGCGGCTCAAGGACGACTACGTCTCGGTCGAGCACCTGGTGCTGGCGATGGCGGGCGCGGGCGACCTCGGGCAGGCGTTGGCGAAGCGCGGGGTCACCAAGGATCGCCTGCTGACGGCGCTCAAGGACGTGCGGGGCGGCCAGCGCGTGACCGACCAGAATCCCGAGGACAAGTACCAGGCGCTCCTGCGCTACGGGCGCGACCTCACGGCGCTGGCGCGCCAGGGCAAGCTCGACCCGGTGATCGGCCGCGACGAGGAGATCAGGCGCGTCATCCAGGTGCTGTCGCGGCGCACCAAGAACAATCCAGTCCTGATCGGGGAGCCCGGCGTGGGCAAGACCGCGATCGCCGAGGGGCTCGCGCTGCGCATCGTCTCGGGCGACGTGCCCGAGGGCCTCAAGGAGAAGAAGGTCGTCACGCTCGACCTGGGCGCGTTGATCGCGGGCGCGAAGTTCCGCGGTGAGTTCGAGGATCGCCTGAAAGCCGTCTTGAAGGAGGTCACGGATGCCGAGGGGCGCGTCATCCTGTTCATCGACGAGTTGCACACCCTGGTCGGCGCCGGCGCGGCCGAGGGATCGATGGATGCCTCGAACCTGCTCAAGCCCGCACTTGCCAGGGGCGAGCTGCACTGCGTGGGTGCGACCACGCTCGACGAGTACCGGAAGCACATCGAGAAGGACGCCGCGCTCGAGCGCCGCTTCCAGCCCATTCATGTCGACCAGCCATCGGTCGAGGACACGATCTCGATCCTGCGCGGCCTGAGGGAGCGCTACGAGGTCCATCACGGCATTCGCATCAAGGACGAGGCCCTGGTCGCGGCGGCCACGCTGTCGGCGCGCTACATCGCGGACCGCCAGCTGCCCGACAAGGCGATCGACCTGATCGACGAGGCCGCCTCGCGCCTGCGGATGGAGATCGACTCGCTGCCGACCGAGCTCGACGAATTGGAGCGTCGCGTGCGCCAGCTCGAAGTCGAGCGCGAGGCGCTCAAGCGCGAGATCGACGCCGGCAGCCAGGATCGGCTCAAGCGGCTGATCGACGAGCTGGCGCAGCACCAGATGGAGCGCGAGAAGCTGCGCACGCAGTGGGAGAAGGAGCGCGCCGTGGTGCAGGAGATCCGCGCGCTGCAGGAGAAGCAGGAGGAGGCCCTGCTCGCCGAGCAGCAGGCGGAGCGCAAGGCCGACCTGGCAAAGGTCGCCGAGATCCGTTACGGCCAGCGGCCTCTGCTCGAGAAGCAGATCGCGGAGGCGCGCGCCAGGCTCGCGGCGCTCCACCAGGGCGGGGTGCGCCTGGTCAAGGAAGAGGTCGACGAGGAGGATATCGCCCTCGTGGTGGGCAAGTGGACGGGTATCCCGGTCTCACGCCTGCTCGAGGGCGAGGCCTTGAAGCTGATCAAGATGGAAGAGCGCCTGCACGCGCGCGTGATCGGGCAGGATGAGGCGGTGCGAGCGGTGTCCGAGGCGGTGCGGCGCGCGCGTGCCGGACTGCAGGATCCCGATCGCCCGCTCGGCTCGTTCCTGTTCCTGGGGCCCACCGGCGTCGGCAAGACCGAGCTCGCGCGGGCGCTGGCGTGGTTCCTGTTCGACGACGAGCGCGCGATGGTGCGCATCGACATGTCGGAGTACATGGAGAAGCACTCGACCTCGCGCTTGATCGGCGCGCCCCCGGGCTACGTCGGCTACGACGAGGGCGGCGCGCTGACCGAAGCCGTGCGGCGGCGCCCCTACAGCGTCGTCCTGTTCGACGAGGTGGAGAAGGCGCATCCGGACGTACTCAACGTGCTGCTTCAGCTGCTCGATGATGGGCGGCTGACCGACGGGCAGGGGCGCACGGTCGACTTCCGGAACTCGATCGTCATCATGACCTCCAACCTGGGCTCCGAGGCGATCCGCGAGCTGGCGGACCGGGAACGTGCGATCATGGTGGAGGAAGTGAACCGGCAACTGCGCTCGCACTTCCGCCCGGAGCTGCTGAACCGGATCGACGACATCGTGATCTTCCACGCGCTCGACCTCGAGCGCATCAAGCAAATCGTGCGCATTCAGCTCGAGCGGTTGAGCGCGATGCTGGCGGGGCGCGGGCTCACCCTCGAGGTGACCGAGAGCGCGCTCGAGGCGCTGGCGCGCGAAGGCTACGACCCGGCGTTCGGCGCGCGGCCGCTCAAGCGCGCGATCCAGAAGCAATTGCAGAATCCGCTCGCGCTCAAGCTGCTCGCAGGTGCGTTCCCGGCGGGTTCGACGATCAAGGTGGACTCCAGGGACGGAGCGTTCGTGATCGAGGGCGCCGAGTCCAGGGCGGCGAAACCGAAGAACCAGCCCAGGCCCGAGGGCGCTCCCGCCCCGGCGTCCTAGTCCTGGCCGGGCTCCGCCGTCCAGAACACGACCTGGTTCTTGGGCGGCGCCTTGGCCTTGAGCAGCGCCTGGTTCGCGCGCCGCCACAACTCCGACGCCGAAGTCGCATCCTCGGGATAGAGCGCGCCGCCGATCGAGACCGTGACCCGCACCTCGTGTTCCCGCGAGTCGAGCCCGGTCACGACGTTCCGGCCATCGGCGACGAGCGAGCGCAAGCGTTCGGCAATCATGAAGGCGTCGGCGCGTCCGATCGGCGCCGTCAGGATGACCGCGAATTCCTCGCCGCCCCAGCGCGCGCGGGTGTCGAAGGGTCGCACGGCGCTGTTCAAGACCTGCGCCAGCTGCTTGAGCACCGCGTTTCCACCCTCGTACCCATAGAGCGTGTTGAACTTCTTGAAATCGTCGATGTCGGCGATCACGAGCGCCATCGACTTGCCGTCGCGGGCGGCGCGGGCGACCTCGTTGTCCAGGGCATGCCGAAAGAATGCGCTGTTGGAGACTCCGGTCAGCGCGTCCACGAAGACGAGCCGCTGCAGGCGCGCGGCCTGGTCGGCGATTCCGGCGAAGGTCTCGGCCAGAAGGGCCAGCAGGGACAGGCGCTCGGGCGTGAAGAAGCCCGCTTCCGCAGCGCGCACCTCGAGCGCGCCGTCGAGCGCGCCGCTGGTCCCGCGCACGCGGACGCTCGCGATCGAGCGCGCGCCGGCGCGGGCGGCCGGGGCGCGCAGCTCGGGCACCTGCGCGGCGTCGTGGCAGGCGAACATGGAGTCGGCGTTGCCGCTGGCGGACGACCAGCGCCCGAGCAGGTCGACCTCGCCGGGCGGCGGGGCATAGGGCACGAGCACACTCGGGTCGACCTCGGCGGGAAAGAAGCACGCCTGGTCGCAGTCGAGCAGCTCGAGCGCGCTCGCGTGGAGGCGTGCCACGAGGTCGGTCGTGCCGCTCGGCAGGCCGGCGCCGTTCTCGGCGATCATATGATCAAGCCGGAGCAGGCGGCGCACGCGCTCGAGCGGCGCCTGGCCGCTGATGGTGACCAGCGCCCGCGGCAGCGCGACGATTCCCGCGGGCAGCATGGGCGCGGCGAAGCGGAGGGCGATCACCTTGTTGTCTTCGCGGTGCTGGAAGCGGACGACGCGGTCGGGCGGCTCGAGCCGGTCGGGCAGCCGCGTGTAGTGGCCGAGTTCGGTCAGGCGGTCGAGCGCGTCGAGCGTGACGCGTTCGATCCTGCGCTCGTCGCCGCCCAGAAGCGCGACGCGAGCCCGCTCGCGGTCGAATGCGGGAAGCGCATCGAGCGGCAGGACGCCTTGGAGGAGTGCGCGAAAGGACAGCGGGTGACGCTTCATGGGCGAAGGCGCGCCTTCGGGAGCTCCATCCCCGCGGCCGGTCTCGCCGTCCGTCAGGGTTCAGGGGGTGCTGCCCTTCGTCCTTGGGTCCAATTTCGAAACAAAAGTGTGGTCCAGCCGGGGCGGGCTGCCAAATCCTTGGGCCAATGGGCCTTCGCGAGTATACCGCGCCGGACGCTCCCTAGGCGGGACGATCTGGCCGGGGGGCGAGCTTGGAGCGCCTCTGGCGCTGTGCTATGGTCCCGCCGATTGCGATCAAACGACTTGCGGGATGTGCGGCCCGGGATGGCCCCGGCTCCGACCCCGAGTTCTTCCCTCCTGGCCTCCATGATCCTGTCCCAGCTCCTCCATCCCGAATCGGTCAGTGTTTCGCTCAAGGCCCAGAGCAAGAAAGAAGTCATTGTCGAGCTGGTCGAACTGCTCGAGAAGGCTCACGGCATGCCCTCGGGCGGTGAGATCCTCGATCGCGTTCTCAAGCGTGAGGCGATGATGAGCACGGGGATCGGCAACGGCATCGCGATCCCGCACGGCAAGGCCAAGGCGGTGGACCACCTGATCGCGGCCTGTGGCGTCTCGCGCGCGGGCATCGACTTCGACGCGATCGACAAGCAGTCGGCGACGCTGTTCATCCTGCTCATCTCCCCGGAGAACGTGGGGGGGCCGCACGTCAAGGTGCTGGCGAACATCTCGCGGCTGCTCAAGGAGGACAAGGTGCGCGACGCCCTCAAGTCGGCTGAATCCCCGCAGGCCTTCGTCCAGACACTCCGCGACGCCGAGGCGAAGTACCTGTAGTCCAGGTCGGCCCATGGGCCCGTTCCTCGGACCGTTCGCCGCGGCGCTGCTGGCCGCCCTGGCCGCGGGGCTTTCGCTCGGGATCGTGCGGCTGTCCCGCCGCTCGCTCGAGTGGTGGCGCCGGCGAAACGCTCCGGCCGTTCTGCCCGGCGCGCTCGAAGCCATGGCCGACGTCCCGGCGTTCGTGCCCCTCCCCGAGTTTCCCGGCGTCAACGGCGCGATCGCCTGCGCCGCCTTCTCCGCGCTCCTGCTCGGCGCTGCGGCGCTGCTCTTGACCTCGTCCCCCGATGCCACGCTGCCGCCGATCGCGGCCCATCCGTTCGATGCGGCGCGGCTCGTTCCGCGCGCGCTGACCTATTTCGCGTTCGGCGGTGCCGTGCTCGCCGGCGCACTTGCGATCGCGCTCGCCTCCTCGCTGCTCGAGCGCGCGATGGCGCGCGCGGCGAGCCTGCTGTCGGCGCGGGTGCGGCAGTTGCGGGCGCTCCATGTCGACGCGCCCGGGTCGCCTGCGCTCTCGATGGCCGACCTCAAGGCCGGCGCGAGCGGCTGGTGGACGGGAGCGGGTCGCGTCAACGAGCCGTTCGGCGTCGGCCTCGGATACGTCGCACTGTTCGTCACGCCGGTCGCCGCGCTCGCGCTGGTCGCGCGCGCCGCGTTTGCGACGCCCGCGCCGGGGTGGGTGTCCCTCTTTGCCAGCCTCTTCCTGGCCGTGCCGCTCGCCTATGCCGCCGCGGCGGAACGCTCGCAGCGCGACCTCGGAGCGCGGCACCGGCGCCGCGCCGCGCTCCGCCAGTTGCTGGCCGCGCCCGCGTGGGCGTTCGCGCTGCTCGAAATCGCCGAGCCCGCCACGGGCCACCTGCTGGCCGGCGCCCCGCACGCCGCGGCATGGCTCGCGCTGGCCTGTGCCGCGCTGCTCGGACTCCCGGGCTCGACGACCGGACGCGGCCTGCTCGAGCTTCCCCTCGGCGGCGACGAAGCAGAGCCGAGTCCCGCGGTGCGCGCGATCAGCGGGCTGGCGCACCACGCCTGGCTTGGCGCGTGGGCCGCGTTCCTTGCGCTCGCGTTCGCGCCGCGCGCAGGTCTCCTGGCCGGCGCGCTGCTTGCGCTGGGCGGCCTGCTGGCCGCGCGCGGGCTCCTCGCCGGCTTCGCGCGTGAGCGTGCGGGCGTGATCCTCCTCGTGCTGGCGTGGGGCTTCGCCCTGCTCGACGCCGGCGTGCGCTCGTTTCGGGGGAGTCTGTGAACCCCACCACCGGACCCGCATTGGAGTACGTGCGCGCCCTGCCGTGGGCGCCCTCGATCCTTGCGGCCGGCGCGCTCTCGGCGATGCTGTCCGCGCTCGCGCTGACGCGGCGCCATCCCGGTGAGGCCGGGTTGCTGGGTGTGATCTCCTCCTCCGCCCTGTTCCTGGTATTCGCCGAGATCGGCCAGCCCGGCCTCGGGATCACGCTGCTCGCGATCTCGATCGGGCTTGCCGCGGCGGGTTCGCTGGTCGCGTTCGCCGTGCGCGCGGTGCCGGGCGCGCCGCGCGTCGCGCCCGGCAACGAGCAGCGCGTGCTCGCAATCGGCGTGGTCGCGCTCTTGACGGGCGCGTGGCTGGTGTCCGGGCTCGCGGTCGACTGGCCGGACTGGGCGCCTTCGGTCGTGTCCGCGCTCGCAGTCGCACTGGTGCTGACTGGCATCGGCGTGTTCGGGCTGCTCACGCGCCGCCACTGGCTCTCGCTCGTGCTCGCGGCGCAGTGCGTCGCCTCCGCACTCACGCTCGCCGCGTCGGCTTTGCCCGATGGCCTGGGGGCTGGCTTCGCGATTCTTTTTGCCGGCTGGAACCTGGCGCTTGGCGCGGCGGGGCTCGCCCTGACGGGCGTCGCGCTCAAGCGCGGTCACGGCCCGTGGGTCGAGGCTCACCCGGGCCCCGAGGGCCCGTCGTGATCTGCCCGCGCTGCCAGAGCGCGAACCCGGAGGAGCATCGCTACTGCTCGCAGTGCGGCGTGCGCCTGCTCGAGCCCAGTACCGCGCTGGCCGGAAGCCTGCGCGAGCAGCTCCATCGCGGGCTCGCGCTCCTGGTCGAGGGCGAGTGGGGACGCGCGCGCGAACAGTTCAGGCGCTGCCTCGAACTCGATCCCAAGCATGGCGCGTCCGCGCTCTACCTGGGACTGGTCGACTGCCTGGAGGGCGCGCCCTCGGTCGGGCGCGAGCACCTGCGCCGCGCGGTCGAACTCGATCCCGAACTGGTCAACGGGTGGCTCCTGCTCGGCCTGATGGCGGAGTCGGAGGAGGACTACGCCGAGGCCGAGGAATGCCTGAGCCGCGCCGCGACCCTCGAGCCGCACGCGCACCTGGCGCGCGCGCGCCTGGCCTCGCTCGCCATGGCTCGCGGCGACTACGAAGCCGCGCTACCCGAGCTAAGGCGCTGGGTCGAGGCCCAGCCGGGCGAGAGCGCGCCGCTGCTATACCTGTCGAGCGCGCTGGTCGAGCTCGAGGAGTGGAAGGAGGCGGCCTCGGTGCTCGATCGCGCGCTCCACGTCGAGCCGCAGTCGGCCGCGCTTCATCGAAGGCGCGGCGACCTGTGCCGGCGCCTGGGCGAGAAGTCGCGTGCTGCCGACCATTACGCCGCGGCGCTCGCGCTCGATCCCGACGATAACGAGACCCGGCTCAAGCACGCGCTCCTGCTCGAAGGGATGGGGCGGATCGACGAGGCGCTCGCCGAGCTGACCGAGATCCTGGCGCGCGACCCCGATCACGCGGGCGCGCGCTACCAACGCGGCCTCCTCTTGTTCACCGAGAAGGGCGACCTGGACGGCGCGCTGGCCGACCTCGAGCGCGCGCTTGCCCTCGAGCCCGACGACGCCCTGGTGCGGATGATCCACCAGGAGCTGATGCTCGAGCGCTCTACCCGGGGACTGCCGGCGTCCGAACCCGAAGGCCGCGCATGAAGCTCCTGTGGCACGCGCTCGGCCGCGTGACGGTGTACACGCTGCGCTCGTTGTTCGCGCTCGCGCGCGCCACGGCCAAGATCGATCGCGCGTTCGTGTCCGGGCTGGGCGAGCCCGTGCTCGTGGTCGGGCGCGCGTTCGCCCTGGCGATCGCGCGCGCGCATCGCGGCAATGCGCAGGACATGATGCTGCTCTATCTCGCGGGGCTCGCGCTGCTCCTGGTGGGACGGCTGTTCGGCGGATCATGAACCCGACCGCCTTCGTGCCCGGTCCCTGGCCGGCCCTGCTCTCGCGCGGCCTCGCCGAGGGCGACTTCGATCCCGCAGGTCCGCTCGCGTTGGTCGTCTTCCTGCCGCTCCTGGGCGCGCTCCTGCTCGGGTTCGCGCCCGCATCGATCGCGCGCCACCTCGGGCGGTTCGCGGTCCTGTGGACACTTCCCGGCGCGCTCTTCCTGCTCGCCGCCGCGTGGTTCGGCGCCGCGGGTGCGGGCGCGCTGTCGGTGCGCTGGATCGAGCACCTGCCCGCGGGCGGGGGCCTCCTGCTCTCGACCTGGAACCTGGTGCCCGCCCTCCTGGTGGGACTGGTCGCGCCGCTGGCTCTGCTCGTCGCCGAGCCGCGCGCCAAGACGCCGGCGCGCGCGGGCTGGCTGCTGGTGCTGGCGTCGTCCACCGAGGCCGCGATCCTGGCGGCCGGTCCGGGCTTGCTCGTCATCGGGTGGCTCGGCGGCGCATGGGCGCTCTTCTTCCTGCTCGGCGAAGCCGACGCCGAAACGCATGGCGCCCGCGCGCACGGCCCGTTCGTACTGCACGCGTTGTCCGCCGCGTGCGTGCTGGCGGCCAGCCTTTCGCCCGCGCTCCTGCCGCTGCTCGCCCTCGCCGGCGCGATCCGGCTCGGCGTGCCGCCGTTTCATGGACCGCTCGCACGCGCATTCGAGGTGCTGCCAACCGGCGCGGTGCTGCTGCTGGCGGTCGGCTTCACGGCGACGGGCCTCCTGGCGGCGCACGACGGACTGCTCGCGCTCGCGCAGAAGGGCAGCACTGTAGCGCTCGCGGCAGGATTCGTGGCGTCCCTGGCGGCGATCTGGGCGGGCCTGAACGCGCTCGCCCAGGCGGACTTGAGGCGGCGCCTCGCGGGCTTCGCCTCGGCGCAGGGCGCGCTCTGGTTCGCGCTCTTGGCGCTGCTCGAGCCCGCGCTCGCGCGCCCGGCCGTCGGCGGTTGGGCGCTGGTCACGCTGATCGCGCTGGTCGCCATCGTGGTCGCGTACGCGCGGCTGTGGGCGTTCACGCGCACAGGCGACCTGCGCGCGTACGGCGGACTCGGCAAGGTCGCGCTCATGCGCTCGACGCTGCTCTTGATCGCTTTCGCCGCGCTTCTGGCCGCGCCATTCCTGGGCGCGCGCGGCCGCGGCATTCGCGGCTTGCTGACGCTCGTTGTCTCCTCGCCCCTGACCGGCTTGGCGGTGGCTCTGGGAGGCGCGCTCGGCTCGCTCGCACTCGGACTCGCGATCTATCGCACGATCCGCGGCGAGCCCCAGGCGCCGATCCCCGCGCCCGACCTGGCTGGGCGCGAGTGGCTCTTCCTCGCGGGTTTCGCGGCGACGCTCGTCTTCCTGTCGTCGATCGCTCCCCCGATCGGCGGGCTCGGTAGCCTGTGGCCGGTCCTCGGCGAGGCGGCATTGCCATGACGCTGCGCAGCGCGCTCGATCGCATGGGCGCGGGCGTGACGCTGCTGGTCGGGCTCGGCGCAATCGGCGTGGCGGTGCATGCGCTCGGGCGGTCGCCCGAACCATCCGTGCTCGACACGGCTGGATCGTTCGCCGAGGACGGCTGGACGCGTGCCTGCCGCACCGCGGTGCTCCTTTCGACCGGCCTGGCTGCGATCGGTCTCGTGCGCGCGCCGGGCCTTCGGCGCGTGGCGGCGCTGGGCGCGCTCGTGCTCGCGGGTGCGGGCGTCGTGGTCGCTGCGGGCTCGCTCGAGCTGACGACACTTTGGGCCGGCGTCGCGCTGTCGACCACGATGGCGCCACTGGCGATCATCCTCGCCGACACGCGCCGCGGCGCGGCGCGCCACGCGCTCACGAGCCTCCTCCTGGGGGCGTTGGCAAGCGGCATCCTGGCGCTCTCGTTCCTCGCGCTCTCGGCGCTCTCGGGATCGACGCACGTGCTCGACATCGGCTTTCGCGTGACGCGCTTCGAGGACAGCGCGCCCTTTGCGCTGACCGCGGTGCGGGCCGCCGCCGTGGCAGTCGCGATGCTGGCCGCATGGGCGCCGTTCCACCTCG
>JBKJOC010000367.1:0-4971 GCA_046595725.1 Candidatus Eiseniibacteriota bacterium | reverse complement strand
ATTCCCCGGGACATCGTGAGCCAAGTGGAAGCCCGAACGCGGCTTCCCACCCCCTGCGGGCCCAAGGCCCTGCGTCCGGGTCGAATGACGAAGAGCCGTCCGAGAGAAGCGCGAGCGCTTCGGGGCGGGGTCATCGCATTTCGACCCTGCCCCGAAGCGTTTTTGTTTGTGCGCTTCGGACTGACGCCGGATCGGGCGGCCCCTTCGGGACTCGCGATGGGAATCCAAGAGGAGGTGGCCTATTCCCGCACCGTTCCGCCCCAATGAGACCCGCGTCAACGAACGCATCCGGGTCCCGCAGGTTCGCGTCATCGCGGACGATGGCACGCAGCTCGGGATCCTGGGCGCCCGCGAAGCGCTGGCCATGGCCCAGGAAAAGGGTCTCGATCTCGTCGAGGTCTCGCCCACCGCGCGCCCGCCCGTCTGCCGCATCATGGACTACGGGAAGTTCAAGTACGAACAGAGCAAGCGCGAGCGCAAGGCCCGCAAGAAGCAGCACGTGATGCACCTCAAGGAAGTGAAGCTCCGGCCCAAGATCGCGGAGCACGATTACCACTTCAAGGTGGAGCTCGCGCGCGACTTCCTGGAACACCGCGACAAGGTGAAGTTCACCGTCACGTTCCGCGGACGCGAGATGGCGCACCAGGAGCTGGGGCACCAGATGCTGCAGCGGGTGATCGCCGACTTGATCGAGACCGCCGCGCCGGAGTCGATTCCCCGGAGCGAGGGCCGGACGCTCGTGATGATCATGCTGCCG
Organism: Candidatus Eiseniibacteriota bacterium; assembly: GCA_046595725.1. GTDB lineage: Bacteria > Eisenbacteria > RBG-16-71-46 > RBG-16-71-46 > DASYSL01 > JANPEF01. Next base: position 4,214 of record JBKJOC010000367.1, on the reverse strand, counting down.
AAGGCGCCCAAGCCGGGCGCACCGGCCGCACCGCCTGCGGGAACCGCGGCGACGCCGGCGGGCACGGCGAAGCCGGCGGCGAAACCGAAGCCGAAACCGAAGCCGCCCGCCGAGCCCAGGGACGGGGAAGACCTGACGGCCGAAGTCGACGCCAGTCCGGCGGCCGTGGCGAAGCCCGAGACCGTGAACGAAGGCGCCGACGGAAGCGCGTAGTCACCACAGGAGAGATCATGCCGAAGATGAAGACCAACCGCGCCGCGGCGAAGCGGTTCACGCTGACCGGCACCGGAAAGATCAAGCGTCACAAGGCCTACGCCAGGCACATCCTGACCAAGAAGTCGCGGGGCCGGAAGCGCGGGCTCGGCAAGTCGACTCTGGTCCACTCGACCGAAGTCCATCGCGTCCTGAGAATGCTCGGCCTGCGCTAGGTCCCAGGCCCCGTCGCGCACTGCGCACCTGACTTCGATCTGAAGGGATAAGAACCATGCCACGCACTAAAACCGTCGTCCCGGGTCGCCGCCGCCGCAAGAAGGTCATGAAGGCGGTGAAGGGCAACTACCAGGGCCGCCGCAAGCTGTTCCAGACCGCCAAGGAAACCCTGCTGCGCTCGATGCAGTTCGCCTACGAGCACCGCCGCACCAAGAAGCGCGAGTTTCGGGCGCTCTGGATCACGCGCATCAATGCCGCGGCGCGCATGCACGGGCTCTCGTACTCGGCGCTCATCTCCGGCCTCAAGCAGGCCGAGATCACGATCAACCGCAAGGTCCTGGCCGACCTCGCGGTGAACGACATGCCGGCGTTCGCGCAGCTGGCGGAGGTCGCAAAGCAAGCACAGGCCGTGTGAGCGCGGGACCCTTGCTCGAGGGCCTGGGCACCCTCCGCGCCCAGGCTCTCGAAGAGGCCGGGCGCGCCAAATCGCCCGAGGCGCTGGGCGCGCTCAAGATCCGGGTGCTCGGCCGCAAGGGCGCGCTGACCGGAATCCTGCGCGGACTCAAGGACCTCGATCCTGCAGCGCGTGTCGCGGTCGGCCAGGAGGCGAACCGCCTCAAGGACGACCTCGAGACCCTGCTCGCCGAGCGCCAGGCCGCGCTCGAAGACGCCGCCGAATCCGACGCGCGCGGCCTCGACGTCTCGCTGCCGGGCCGCCGGCCGCCGGTCGGCCGCAAGCATGTCCTCAACGCCGTCGAGGACGAACTGATCGACATCTTCCACGGGCTCGGCTTCACCGCCGGGGATGGTCCCGAGGTCGAGGACGACTTCCACAACTTCACCGCGCTCAACCTGCCGCCCGGCCACCCCGCGCGCGAGGCGCACGACACCTACTATGTGAGCGACTCGCTCGTGCTGCGCACCCACACCTCGCCGTGCTGGATCCGCGCGATGGAGCTGGGCCCGCCGCCCTTGCGCATGGTGTTCCCGGGGCGGGTCTATCGAGCCGAGGCGGTGGACGCCTCGCACATGGACCAGTTCCACCAGATTGACGGCATCTACGTCGAGGCCGATCGCCCGGTCACGCTGGCGGATCTCAAGTCGACATTGGTCGAGGCCGCGCGGCGCATCATCGGCGGCAAGATCAAGACGCGCTTCCGCCCGGGCTACTTCCCGTTCACCGAACCCTCCGCCGAGCTCGACGTCTCGTGCATCCGCTGCGGCGGCCGGGGCTCGGCGGAGGGCGATCGCTGCGCGGTCTGCCGCGGCTCCGGGTGGCTCGAGATCCTGGGCGCGGGCATGATCCATCCGGCGGTGTTCAAGGCGGTGGGATACGATCCCGACCGCGTGACCGGGTTCGCCTTCGGCTGCGGACTCGATCGCATCACCATGCTGCGCTACGACATTCCCGACATCCGCCTGCTGCTGGAGAACGACCTGCGCTTCCTCGGGCAGTTCTCGTGAAGTACCCACTCTCCTGGATCCGCGAGTGGGTGAAGCTCGACGCCGACGCCGAGGACATCGCGCGCCGGCTGACCGCGCGCGGCTATCCCGTCGACGCGATCGTGCGTACAGGCCACGACTACCCGAACGTGGTGGTGGGGCACGTGCTCGAGGTCGCGCGCCATCCCGATGCCGACAAGCTCTCCCTCTGCAGGGTCGATGGCGGCACCGGCACGATCCTCTCGGTCGTGTGCGGCGCGCCCAACGTGCGCGCCGGGATGAGAGTTCCGCTCGCCCTCGTCGGCGCGGAGCTGCCCAACGGCCTCAAGATCAAGCGCTCGAAGATCCGCGGCGAGATTTCCGAGGGCATGCTGTGCTCGGCGCGCGAGCTCGAGTTGGGCGGCGATCACTCCGGCATCCTGGCGCTCAAGGACGACGCACCCGTCGGCCGCCCGGTGCGCGAGGTCTTCGGCGAGCCCGACGTGATGTTCGAGCTCGACGTGCCCTACAACCGGCCGGACCTCCTGTGCGTCTCCGGCATCGCGCGCGAGCTGGCCGCGGCCTACGGCCTCGCGCTCGAGCCCGAACCGCTCGCCCGTTTCGATGCCCGCGTCACCGCCGGCGGGACGTTCAAGATCGAGGTCGAGGACAGGGAGGGCTGCCCGCGCTACCTCGCGCAGGTCGTACGCGGCGTCACGGTGGCGCCCTCGCCCGCGTGGCTCGCCGAGCGCCTCGAGCGTGCGGGGATGCGTCCGATCAACAACGTGGTCGACGTCACGAACTACGTCATGCTCGAGCTCGGCCAGCCGCTTCACGCCTTCGACCTTGACACCCTGAAGGGCCCGGCGATCGTCGTGCGCCGGGCGCATGCCGGCGAGGTCCTGACCACGCTCGACGGCAAGGAGAGGAAGCTGACGCCCGACCACCTGGTCATCGCCGACCAGGAGCGCGCCACCGGGCTTGCCGGCACGATGGGCGCCGAGTTCGTCGAGGTCACCGGGTCGACCACCAACCTGCTGCTTGAATCCGCATGGTTCGATCCCGTGCGCGTCCAGCGCATGGTGTCCGACCACGGCATCATGTCCGAGGCCGCGCGCCGTTTCGGCCGCGGCGTCGACCCGGCGCTCGCGCCCGCGGCCATGGCGCGCGCGCTGGCGTTGTTCGCGGACCTGGCGGGCGGCGGTGTGGACGGCGCCCCGACCGAGGTGGCGACGCGCACGTTCGCGCCCATCGAGCTCGAATTGCGGCCCGCCCGCGCCGTGCGCCTTCTGGGAGCGAAAATCGCACGCGAGCGCATGGCGAAGGACCTGGCGCTGGCGGGCTTCGGCGTGACCGACGGGGGAGCGGCCCATGAGGACGCCCCATTGGTCGTCCACGTGCCCACGCGCCGCCGCGACGTCACCACCGAGGTCGACCTGGTGGAGGAGGTCGGACGAGCATTCGGCTACGACCGCCTGCCCGACGTGCCCCTGACGACCGGCGGCTCGGTCGGCACCCGCCCGGACGATCGACGACTGCGGGACAGGGCCCGCGAGGCGCTGATCGGACTCGGCTTCACCGAGTGCCTGACCGCTTCGCTCGACGATCCCGCGCGCCTGGCGAAGACCTGGCCGCTCTCGAGCCCGGGCGAGCCCCGAGTCGTCACGGTGCGCAACCCGGCGGGTCCGGAAACCTCGGCGCTGCGCTCGGACCTGTTCTCGGGACTGGCCCGCGTGGCGGCGCACAACCTGCGCCACGGCGCGACCAACCTGCGGCTGTTCGAGGTCGGGCGAGTCTTCCACGGACGCGCGCACGGCGCGATGCCCGAGGAGCCGATCCAGGTCTGCGCGCTCCTGACGGGGACACGCTTCGCCGAGGCGTGGGATACGGGACAGGCAGAGGTCGACTTCCACGAGGCGAAAGGTCTCTGGGAGGCGTGGTTCGCGCGGCTCGCCGTTGACACGCTCGAATGGGCTCCCTATTCTGGTCGCGGCTGGAAGTCGGGCGAAGTCGCTGATTTACGAGCCAAGGCTCATGTGGCTTACGCAGGCCGCCTCGGACCCCGGCTGGCGCGCGAACTCGACCTCGACCTCCCGGTGTACGTGCTGTTGGCTGACCTGGCAGCCGTCGGGCGCACGCGTCGGGAAACGCGGCGATTCGCGGGCTACTCGAACCTGCCCGGCATCAAGCGCGACCTGGCGTTCTTCCTGCCGAGCGCGGTGCCGCACGCCAGAGTCGAGTCGCTCCTACTTGCCAGGGGCGCGCCGCTCCTGGCCGAGGTCCGCCTGTTCGACGTGTACGAGGGCAAGGGAGTTCCCGAGGGCCAGAAGAGCCTCGCCTATTCGCTCACGTTCCAGGCCATG
>JBKJOC010000343.1:0-4119 GCA_046595725.1 Candidatus Eiseniibacteriota bacterium | reverse complement strand
GCCCGAAGACCTCCAGGTTGTGGTGATGCACCTCGAAGCCGTGGCGCTCGCACAGGGCGTCCTGCTCGCGCTCGAGGTCGGCCGAGAAGACCTCCTGCACGCGGCCGCATGACAGGCAGATCAAGTGGTCGTGGTGCGGGATGCCGAGCACCTGCTCGTAATGCTGTGCCGACTTGTCGCCAAACGTCATCTGGCGGACCAGGCCGGCATTCACCAGCAACTCGAGGGTTCGGTAGATGGTCGCGCGCGAAACCCGCGGATGGTGGGCCCGCGCCCACACCAGGAGGTCGTCGGCCTCGAAGTGGCGGTGTTTCTCGAATACGGCGCCCACAACCGCCTGGCGCTCCGCGGTGTAGCGGAGACTCCTGCCGGCGAGGAAGCGGGAAAAGTGTTCGTGAGCGGTTTCGAGAAAGGCCTCGGGGCGCGAGGGCGAGCGGGCGACCATGGCCCTACCATAACAAAAAACGGGCCGGCAGCATGAGGGCGCCGGCCCGAAGAAGAAGTTCCCCGAGTGGACCGTGGGGTTGTCGACGCGATATGCCTCCGCACGGAGATACCGGCGACAGCGCGACACGTGAGCCGCAGGGAACTTCATAACGTTCGGAAAGGTGGGACGCGGAGCGACGCCGTCCAGCTTGTGAAGTCCGTGGCGCCGCGGGCTCTCACCCTTCCTCGTATCTAAGACGCGCCCCGAGGGGAATTGGATCGTGCTTTGATCTCGGAGCGCGCCGAATTCACGGTTTCGTGACCCCGCTGGTCACGTGATCGGGCCGGCAGCATCGGCCTGAAAAGGAGTTCCCCACGAAGGGCCGTATCGCCACTTGCCCGTCGATCTCCGCACGGAGCACCGGGAGCGGCGGTCACGAGAGCCGTAGGGAACTTCGGTGTTGGAAGGGCGATCCGCCATCCCTTCCTCGCGTGTTGAGACGCGAAGCGGGCGAAAACGGACCAGGATTTCTGAAGGAATTTTTGGCGCCCGCCGGGGAGTGCGCGGGAAGAGGTGTCAGCCCTTGCGGGGAACCCGGGCGGAGCCGCAAGCGCGGGAGCGGACCAGGATCTGCTGGAGCGCGGCCATCTCGACCGGCTTGGTCAGGTGCTCGTCGAACCCGGCTTCGTGGGAGCGGCGGCGGTCCTCCTCCTGACCCCAGCCGGTGAGCGCGACCAGGAACACCCGATGGCCGTCTTCCATCGCGCGGATGCGGCGCGCAGCCTGGTAGCCGTCGAGCCGCGGCATCCCGAGGTCCAGGAGGAGCAGGTCGGGCGCGAATCGGGGCACGGCCTCGATCGCGGCGATCCCGTCGTGCGCGACCTCGACCTCGTGCCCGAGCAAGCTTAAGAGGCGGGCCAGGCTCTCGGCAGCGTCGCGGTTGTCGTCGACCACGAGGATGCGCTGGCTCACCGAGGGCAGGAGTGCGGGCGGGGCGTCGGGCGGCGCGAGCATGGACGGCTCGAGCGCGGCCGCGAGGGGAAGCAGGACGGTGAACTCGCTGCCCCGGTCGCGACCGTCGCTTCTGGCCTCGATCTCACCGCCGTGCATCTCGACCAGCCGCCGGGCAAGCGTCAGGCCGATGCCCAGTCCGCCGCGCGAATGCTCGAGCGAGCGCTCCTCCTGACTGAACATCTCGAAGATGCCGGCCAGCATGTCCGGCGAGATTCCGATCCCGTTGTCGCGCACCTTGATCTCGACGCGGTCGCCGTCGCACCGGACGCTCAGGTCGATGCCGCCGCCCGGGTTCATGTACTTGGCCGCGTTGGTCAGGAGGTTGAGCATGACCTGCGTCATCCGGGTCGGGTCGACGTCGAGGACGATCGACTCGGACGGCACGTCCAGCCGGAGTTCGTGGCCGCGATCGCGCAACAGGGGGCTGCAGGCCTCGACCGCCATGTTGACCAGCGTCATGACCTCGAGGCGTTCGCGCCTGAGTTCGATCCGGCCCTTCGAGATGCGCGACACGTCGAGCAGGTCGTCGACCAGCCGGGTCATCTGGTGCACCTGGCGCTCGATCACGTTCATGGCCCACGTCACCTCGTTCGAGGACGACGGCAAGGCGCGGACGAACTGCGTCGCGTTGGCGATCGGGGCGAGCGGGTTGCGCAGCTCGTGCGCCAGCATCGCGAGGAATTCGTCCTTGCGCTGATCGGACTCCCGCAGGGCGAGGAGAAGTTCGGCGTTCTCGCGGGCATTCCGCTGCAGTTCCTCCTGGCGCCCGCGCTGTTCGGTGACGTCGCGGAAGACGAGCACCACGCCGAGCACATTCCCGTCGTCGTCGCGGATGGGAGCGGCGCTGTCGTCGATCGAGCGCTCGTCCCCGGGTTTACGGACCAGGATCGTGTGGTTGGCCAGCCCAACGATCCGGCCTTCGCGCAGCGCCCTCGTAGCCGGGCTCTCGACGGGTTCCCGGCTCGACTCGTCCAGGATCGTGAAGACTGTGTTGAGCTGTTCTCCGCGCGCGTCCACCTCCGCCCACCCGGTCAATTCCTCGGCGACCGGGTTCATCGAGGTGACTCGCGACTGCGCGTCCGTCGTGATCACGGCATCACCGATGCTCAGGAGGGTCGCCCGGATCATCGCCAGCGAGTGGCCGAGCTCGGCGGTCCTCGCCTCGAGCGCCTCCTTGGCGCGGACCAGTTCCTCCTCGGCGCGCCGGCGCGCGAGCAGGATGCTGCGGGAGTTCTGCAGGGCCGCCGAGCGGAGGCGCTCTTCCTCGTTGTCGTCAGCCACGATCAGCCGCCATGGATCAGGTCGGACGCGAGCGCCGTGCCCAGCACGCGGGCCCGGATCTTCTCGAAGGCCTTCTCCCGGCTGGTGCTGCGGTCGTCGCTGAACGGGGAGTATCCGCAATCATCCGTCGACCCGAGCCGATCGACGGGGATGTACTCCGACGCCTGAAGGATACGGTCCCGGATCTCCTCGGGCGATTCGACGCGCGGATCGATGGGCGCGACCACCCCGATGAACACCACCTGCTCGGGCTTCCGGTGCTGCTCGATGATCTTGAGCGCGCGCACGGGATCCTGCTCTCCGGCGAGCGCGATGTAGAACGAGCCCACGTTGAGCTCGAACAGGCTGGGCAGGAGTTCGGCGTAGTCGACTTCCTTGCTGTGCGTCGAATCGAGGTCGCCGCCAGGACAGGTGTGGAGCCCGATCCGCCTGCGCTCCTCGGATGAGAAGCGGGCGAGCGCGAGATTGTTGAGGTCGACGAAGCTGTTGAGCAGCTCGCCGCTCGGATCCAGCTTCACCGCGAGGCGGCCCTCGGTGAAGTCGATCTGGACGCTGTGGGCCCCGTGCTCGAGGCAGCGGCGAATTTCCTTTTCGTGCTCGTCGAGCAGGTCGCCGATGAATTCCTCGCGCGTATAGCCCTTGATCTCGGTCTCGGGATACATGAGGCTGAGCGCCGAGGGCGAGATCACGGGCTGCTTGACCGCGACGTGCGCATGCCTCTTCGCGAAATCGAGGTAGGCGTCGGCGAAGCGCATGTAGTGGAACGGTCCGCGCGTCAGGCGGGGCATGCGGCGGACGTGGCCGTCGGAGAACGGGATGCGAAACCCGTCGGGTTCGGTGCCGGGCAGCCCTTCGACGGCGTAGGTCCAGAAGTTGTGGTACTTGCGCTGCTCGCCGTCGGTGATCACCTGCGATCCCGTTGCCTCGAAGCGCTCGATGGTATCGAGCGTCGCTGCTTCGTAGAGGTCGTCGAGCCCGGGGTCGAGCCCACCCGACGACGCGATCGCGTCGATCAGGGCGGCGGGCCGGGGGATGCTTCCGATCGGCTCGGTTGGAATCGACATGATGAGGGTCCTGTCAGGGTTGGCAGTCGGCCGCGGCGAGCGAAGAGTCTAGTCGAGCAGCCCCGGGCGGTCCACCACCGACATCATGCTGGCCTGCTTCAGAGCGACCAGGACGGGTTCCGGGTCGCGCGCGACGGGGCTCACCTGGGGGCGCCTCCGCCCGGGCTCGCGCCCCCGCCCAGGTCCGGGTGGCCCGGCGGCATCGCCTGGCCCGCCGGCGCGTCGAGCCGGGCGACCAGCTGGTCGATCACGGCGTCCATGTCGGGCGGATGGTCGAGCGACTTCGCCTTCAGGTAGTGCACGCGCGCCTCCTCCTTCCTGCCCATCGACTGG
>JBKJOC010000225.1:0-4777 GCA_046595725.1 Candidatus Eiseniibacteriota bacterium | reverse complement strand
GCGCAGTTTACCATGTTCGCCGCCTTGGACTATCCTGCGGGCAATGACCCCATCCGATCGCAATTCCTTTGACCGTGGCCAGGGCTTCCTCGAGCTGTGGGACGTGCTCCGCCGCCTGAGGGGCGAGGACGGCTGCCCGTGGGACCGGGAACAGACGCTGGCGACGCTGACGCCCTACCTGATCGAGGAGGCCTACGAGGTCCTCGACGCGGTCGGCGCCGACAAGCCTGACGACATCGCCGAGGAGCTGGGCGACACGCTGTTCCTGATCGTGTTCTGCGCCGACATCCTCGCCGACAGGAGCCCCTACACGCTGGACACCCTGTGCCGCGCCGCGGCCGTCAAGTTGAAGCGCCGCCACCCGCACGTGTTCGGCGACAAGACCGTCACCACCGCGAACGCGTCGCAGCGCCAGTGGCAGGAGATCAAGCAGGAGGAGCAGCAGTCGCGTTCGCTGCTCGGGAAAATGCCGGCGTCGCTGCCGTCCCTGACCGCGGCGTTTCGCACGCAGGAGAAGGCCGCGTCCGTCGGCTTCGACTGGCCGGAGGTCGCGCAAGTGCTGGCGAAGGTCGAGGAGGAGCTGGCCGAAGTGAAGGAGGAGCTTGCGCTGCGCGCGGATTCGATCCGGCCGGGCGATGCCGTCGTCGACGCGCCCCCCCGCCTGGCGGCGGAAATCGGCGATCTCCTGTTCGCGGTGGCAAACCTGGCGCGCTTCGTCCGCGTCGACCCCGAGCGCGAATTGCGCTCGACGGTTGCGCGTTTTCGCAGCCGCTTCCAGCACATCGAGGATCAGTTGAAGGAGCAGGGCTCCCACCCCACGAAGGCGACGCTCGAGGAGATGGACGTCCTGTGGGAAGAAGCCAAGGCGATCGAAAAGGAGGAGCGGTGATGGCTGAGGACCTGAAGGACCGCAACGCGCAGCTGTTCGTGAGCCTGGTGATCGGGCTGGTGCAGGCGGCGTACGTGCAGCTCGGCAAGGTGAAGAACGAACTCAGCGGGAAGATCGATCGCAACCTCGAGGCGGCGCGCATCACGATCGACACGCTGGCGGCGCTCGAGATCAAGACCAGGGGCAACCTGTCCGAGGACGAGGTCGAGCTGCTCAAGCGCGCGCTCACCGAGTTGCGCATGAACTTCGTCGACGAACTCAAGAAGAGCGCGTCGGCGGGCACGGCGACGACGGCCGACGACGGCGGCGAGCCCGAGGAAACGGTGGCCGAGGCGACGGAGCCGCCCGCCCAGCCCTAGAGGTGGCGCAGCGCTGCGCGCGACAGCGGCGTGTCGGGGTAGATGCCGACCAGGCGCGTGAGCGTGGGCCGCGCGGCCTCGACCCCGATGTCGGACACCCAGCGGTCGAGCGCGAATACCCCGAAGCACGAGTCGTGGAAGTGCGCGAAGATTTCCTCCAGCCAGCGGCCAGGATCGCTCGCGAAGCGCGTGTGCTCGCGCACGCGCCACTGTCCCCAGTAGACGACGCTCAGGTAGGCCGTGCGCGGGTAACGTCGGTAGATCGCGTCGTAGAGGGCGGCGGCGCGTTCCCCGCCGCCCGGTGCCGCCTGGGCGAGGCGGGCGGCGCGCGCGAGCCCGTCGCGCACCGATCTCTCCGAGCCCGGCGGAGCCACGACACGAAAGCGTGCAAGAGCCCGCGCCGTGTCGCCCACGCTGCTGCGGATTTCCCAGCGACCCTCGGGGATCCCGCCGGCGGGTCCGACCAGCGGGAAGCGTCCACTCGGATCACGAAACTCGAACGACTGGCCGAACTCGAAGGCGCGCACGACGGCGGATTTCCAGGGCAGGCGGATCGACAGGTCGCGGCGGCCCGCGTGCCCTTTGGCATCCACGCCGACGAGGCGGTAGGGGGCGAGCGCACCGGCGCACACCCAGATCGGCTGGTCCTCGAGGAATTCCTCGCCGTCGAGCTGGCGCACGACGCGGTCTGACTCGGCGCGCGAGCCCGGAAGTTCGAGCGCGTACACGTCACCCGCCCGCGCCGGCGCCAGGACCAGGGCGGCGAGCAGCAGCAGCGCCCGCCGGGTCATACCGCCCTTAAGACCGCGCACTTGAGGTAGGAAGTCTCGGCCGCCGCGAGCAGGACCGGGTGGTCCGGCGACTGGGCGCCCCACTGGATGAAGCGGAACGGACGGCGGGCGTCGCGCGCGGCCTCGCCCAGCACGCGCAGGAATTCCTCGGGCGAGACGTGGAACGAGCAGGAATTGGTGAACAGCCAGCCGCCCTCGGGCAGGAGGCTCATGGCGCGGCGGTTGAGCTCGCGATAGCCCTTGAGGCCCTCGGCGATGCGAGCGCGGCTCTTGACCAGCGCGGGCGGGTCGAGCACGACCGCGTCGTAGCGCTCGCGCGCGCCGGCCATGCGCGGCAGCGCATCGAACACGTCCTCGACGTGGAACTGAGCGCGTTCGCTCATGCCGTTGAGCCCGGCGTTCTCGCGCGCGATCTCGAGCGCGGGCTCGGAGCCGTCGACGAACAGCACGCTCTCGGCGCCGTGGCGCAGCGCCTCGATGCCCCACGCGCCGGAATAGGCAAACAGGTCGAGCACGCGCGCGCCCGTGACGCGACCCGCCAGCAGCCGGCGGTTGACGCGCTGGTCGAGGAAGAAGCCGGTCTTCTGGCCACCCATGGGATCGACGTGATAGGAGAGGCCCTCGACGTCGACCGTGACCGGCGGCTCGTACGCGCCGTGCCAGACCAGCGTCTCGAGCGGCAGGCCCTCGAGCTTCCGCAGCGCGACGTCGTTGCGCAGCACGATGGCGCGCGGCGCGAGTTGCTCGATCAGCGCCGCCTTGACGAGGTCCCTGCGCTGCTCCATGCCGAGCGTCGTGATCTGGACCGACAGCACGTCGTTGAAGCGGTCGACCGTCAGGCCGGGCAGGAAGTCACCTTCGCTCGAGACCAGGCGGTAGGAGCTCGCGCCGGGGAAAAGCTCATCCCGGTACGCCGCCGCGCGCGCGATCCGCTTGTGGAAGAACGCGGCGTCGATCTCGTCGCGGCTCCTGGTCAGGAGACGCACCGCGATCAGCGAGTGGCGATTGACGTAGCCGCGGCCAAGGTAGGCGCCGCGCGAATCCACCACGTCGACGATCGCGCCGTCAGGCGGCTCGCCCTCGACGGCGTCGATCTCGTTCGAGAAGATCCACGGATGCCCCGCGCGCACGCGGCGATCCTGGTTCTTCTTGAGCCTCAATACCGGGTGGGTCGTGGTGAGGGTCGACACGGCCTTGCCTAGAGCGGCCGGTTCGGGTCGGGCGGCTTGAGCTTCCCCTGGGAGACCAGGGACCAGCCCCAGATGCGATAGAGCAGTCGCGACGCCAGGAAGTCGCTCCGGATCTGCCCGCCCAGCGGCATCAGCTCCATGATGTCGAAGCCGACGATGCGCTTCTTCTGCGCGACCTGGGCCACGATGTCGGTCAGCTCGTACCAGTCGAGTCCGCCGGGCTCGGGCGTGCCCACGCCGGGAACTGTCGCCGGGTCGAAGCAGTCGAGGTCGACGGTGATGTACACGTCCTCCGAGAGGGCGTCGACGATGGGCGCGTAGTTGCCCTTCATGGCGCGCGTGCGGCGCGCGCTGATCACCGGCCACTTCTTCTCGGCGATGAGCTCGGCCTCCTCCTCGGAGATCGAGCGGATGCCGACCTGGACGGCCGGAACCATCTCGCGCACGCGCCGCATGACGCAGGCGTGGCTGTAGGGCGTGCCGTGGAACTCGTTCCTCAGGTCGCCGTGGGCGTCGAACTGGAGCACGGAAAGCTTGGGGTACTTCCTGGCGTAGGCGCGCACCGGGCCCGACGTGATCGAGTGCTCACCGCCGAGCGTGATCATCATCTTGTCCTGGTCGAGGCCCCAGGTCACCGCGTCGGCGACCCGGTCGACCATCGCCTTGGGATCCGCCACCACCTCGAGATCCGGGAGCGTGTGGATGCCGGCTTCGTAGAACGCGCCCAGTTCCTCGTCGTACAGCTCCATCGACTGCGACGCCGTGATGATCGCGCGCGGCCCGAGTCGGGCGCCGCTCATGTACGACATGGTGCCGTCGTAGGGCACCGGCAGGATCACCGCGTGCGCCCGCTCGAGGTTGGTCAGGCTCTCGTCGAGTCCGCCGTACGCGAAGTCGACCGTATGCGGTGGGCGATTGGTCGAAAGCTTCTGGGTCATCGGTTCTCCTCCTTCCTGCTCGGCTCCAGAACGACAACGGCGCGGGGAGCACTCTCCCCGCGCCGATGTTCGGCTGGCGGACGCTCGCGCGTTTCGCCCGACTGGAGACTACTCTTCGTCTGTTTCCACTTCCGCGTCATCGTCGTCGAAGTCGACATCGTCGTCGTCGTCATCTTCGTCGTCGTCCTCTTCGTCGAGGTCGAGATCGTCGTCTTCTTCTTCCTCATCGAGGTCGTCGATGAACTCTTCGTCCTCCCCGTTGAACTTCAAGGTCGTGGGGAGAGCGCTTTGGTCTTGGGCGATGCCGAGGAATTCCATGTCGCACCCTTGCCTGTGGTGGGCCCGACCCGCGTCGGGCGCCTTCTTGACGGTACCACCGTGAGGAAAATCGCGAAACCGGCCGGCAGTATATCGAGCCGACCCGATGGGTCAACTTTTTTAACCCCACGGCCTGGATCGAGCGAAAACTGCCCGAAAATGCAATCGCCGCGAGGCGAATTGTGGCACAGCGCCGCGCGGCGAGAAGAGAAAAATGGCGGGGTTGACGGGACTCGAACCCGCGACCTCCTGCGTGACAGGCAGGCGTTCTAACCAACTGAACTACAACCCC
>JBKJOC010000134.1:0-20469 GCA_046595725.1 Candidatus Eiseniibacteriota bacterium | reverse complement strand
AGCAGCATCCCCATCAGGCGCTCGAGCGCGAGCAGCCCCTTCCGCCTGAGCACGCGCTCGAGCAATCCCGACGACAGCAGGATCAGGGCGCTCGCCGCCCACGCGATCATCAGCGCTCCGAGCCACATGCCGAGCCGCGCCGGCTCGGAGCGGGCGAGGAGCAGGAGTGTCGAGAGCGCGGATGGGCCCGCGAGGAGGGGGATTGCGAGCGGCACGATGAACGGCTCGCCGTCGATCCCGTCCGCCAGACCCGGACCTTCCGACGGGAAGATCATCTTGAGCGCGATCAGGAACAGGACGATCCCGCCGGCGATCGAGATCGACTCCTGTTTGAGGTGCAGCATCGCCAGGAGCGGCTGACCGATCAGGAGGCATCCGACCAGAACGAGGAGCGCGATCAACAGCTCGCGCACCAGCACGCGCTGGCGCCGCGCCGCCGGCACCTGTTTGAGCGCGGCGGCGAACGGGGGGATGTTGCCGAGCGGGTCCATCACGAGGAACAGCGTCACCGCGACCGAGACCAATTCCATCGTCAGAGCCCGAGCTCGCCGGGGGAGACCGCGCGCTCCTCGAGCGTGACCACGCTGCCGCCCACGCGAACCTTGACCAGCGCGCCGTCGTCGATCGTCAACTCGACGCGCACGCGGCACGGGCGGCCGAGCGCGGCACCCTGCTCGCCTGTCAGCCGGAGCGTGGGGCTTTGTCCGCGGATCCGTCCCAGCTCCCACAGCCGCACCGCGAGCGGACCGTGGACTGAACCGGTCGCGATGTCCTCCTCGACGCCGATGTGAGGCGCGAAGAAGCGGCTCTGGAGGTGGGACTCCGGATGGTTCGTCCGCTGGCTGAAGACGCAGAATCCGCGCGTGCCGAGCTCGCTCCCGATGGCCGACAGCGCGGCGAAATCGGGCGTCAAGGTCAGTGGGTCGACCTGCACGGAAAGCGGCAGGAGGAGGTCGCCGTCGCCGGTCCTCACGACCGCGTCGCCCGGGTCGAACATATCGGAGGTCATGCCGAATGCCCGGGCGATCCGCAGCAGCGGTGCGGCGAAGGCTTCGAGCCTGGGCCGCGGCAGCGTGAGCCACAACTCGTCCGCTTCGCGGGCGATCACGAGTTCGTCGGTGCGCGAGCGCAACGTCACGCGGCTGGCGCCCGCGAGCACGACATGGGCGGACGCCAGAGCGGTGTGTCCCGAGAGCCCGACCTCGCGCCCCGGCGCATGGAAGCGCGCGTGCCAGGCGGCACCAGAGGCGGGCCAGAGAAAGCCGTTGCCCGGCTTCCGGACCGTCTCGGCCCAGCGGCGCTGCGCAGTGTCGGTCACCGGAGATGACGTGAGGACGACGCCCGCGGGGTTGCCGTGCCCCGGCGTGTCCGTGAAGACCTCGACCTCGACAAAGCGCGGGGTGTCCATCTAGAGGAAGAGGTTCGGCGAGGAGAACACGTAGCGGTCGAACTGCCCGAACGGCGCATCCGACAGGAAGTGCCCGGTGGCCGGATCGAGCTTAAAGCCGTGCGCCAGCACGTACTCGAGCGCGACATGATTGATCACCGGCAGCGACAGCCCGAACGCGCCCCCGGATGCCGCGACCAGTGTTTCCGCGTGGGCGAAGAGCGCGGGTTGATCGGCGGCGTCGAGTGCGCCGAACGGTCCGCTGCGCGCGCCCGCGTAGCCGTAGCCCACGACCCGGTCGCCGCGGCGCGCGAGGAAGCCGGTCTTCTGCGAGGCGAGCCAGCCGTGATCCACGTCGCGGCGGATCTCAAGCAGCACGCGGTCGATTGCGCCCAGGGCCTCGAAGGCCTCGGGGTCGGGTGCCGCGCCCATCGGCTCGATCCCAAGGTCGCTCGCGACCGCGCGGATCTCGGCCTTGCGCGAGAAGTAGAACGACACGAATTGCGGCTTGAGCCCCGTGCGCAGGTAGCGCGTGAGTGCGCGCGTGTCGATGGTCGCCAGGATCAGGCGCCGCGACGCGCCCCCTTCCGGAAACGCGCGCTCGAGCAGGCCGCGTCCGACACCGCGCGCCTGCGCGTCCGGGCGCACGAAGAACTCGGTCAGCTGGCGCAATCCGTCGCGGAAGAACGTGCGCGCGTAGCCGATCGCGCGACCCTCCTCCTCGGCGATCCAGAAAGCCCCGGCGTGGCGCGCCATGTGGTCGAACAGGCTCCGGCGGTCGGTCCAGGCCTTCTCGAGTGCCTCGGGCGTGTCGACCTTGATGCTGATCGGGAGGCCGTGCCGTTGTGCCAGGTCCAGCGCGGACTCGAGGAAGATCTCGAACACCAGGCGCGAGTCCGCATGAGTCCCGGCGCGAAACATGACTTCAGTCGGCATCAGCGGCCCCCAGCTTTCGTGCCGGCTTCCGGCGGTTGAAGCGCAGGCCCGACCAGTCGTGGTCCACGGCGCACACCTTGAAGTCCACCATCCCCGCCGCCAACGCGGCGTCGCGCACGTCGTTCTCGGTCACGCCGCTCGCCAGCGGCGAAGTCTTCTTCGCCCACACGATCCACAGGCCGCTCGCCTCCGAGCGCGGGACCATCGCCTTGATGCCCGCCGCCAGCTCGGCGAGCGAGCGCACGAACCAGAGCGTGAGGTCGGCCTTGCCGCGCGCGCCGCGCCTTGCCAGGGCCCCGGGCGGCAGCGCCCCGAGCGCGAATTCCGCGGGCGCGCCGATCAGCGCGACGCGCGCGTCTTCCTTGATGCCGAGCTTCCTCGGGAGCGGGGTGCCGGAGTAGCCGGCCGCCTTGTTCACGCGGCGAACACGCCGCCGCGGCGATATCCCTGGTAGCCCTGGCGCGCGAGGGCGGCCAGTTCGCGCACGAGCGCGGGTTCGAGCGCGGTGAAGTTGAACGTCGAATTGCCCTTCATGCTCTTCTTGAGCGCGGGGGAGAGACCCTTGCGCAGCTCGGGAAAGACGTCCACCGGCATCAGGTGGAAGCTCACGAAGCGCTTGCCCGTCTTGACCGCGCCGAAAAAGACCTCGGTGTCGTACTTGGGCACCGGTGCGGACTCGAGGTAATAGATCCCGGGGCCGTCGAACTTCACGACCATGTGCTTCGCATAGGGGAGGAGGACCTTGCGCAGGCGCAGGAAGATGCTGTCGAGGGTCTGGGCTGCCTTCGCCGACGCGGGCTTCCGCGCCGCGGGCTTCCGCGCCGCGTGCTTCGGGGCCGTCTTCTTCACCGCGCGCTTCTTCGTGCGAGTCGCCATGTCACCTCCGGGGGGAGGCGTAGAAGAAACAACGATCGCGCCGTTGGGGCAAGCGGGATTGCTCGGGACCGGGCCCGGCGGACGCGCGGGCCACTTGAAGCCGGGTAAAAGTTAAGCGGCCTTGAGGACCTCCCCCCGCAGCGAGTCGGCCGACTCCGGGGCGAGGAACAAGCAGGCCGCATGTCCGGGGTTGACCACCAGGCCGTGCGCCGCGGGCAGGTTTGCCAGCACCCAGGCCGAATCGACCGCCATGACCGCCGGGCAGGCCGGATGCTGGCGCAGCATCTCGATCGCGAGCTCCGGGCCGGTGAACACGCACACGACCGAGTAGCCCTCGGGCGTCGAGACGGCGAGCGGCTCGAGGGGCGCGGCGTTGGGGCCGCCCTCGAGCAGGACGTAGACTTGCGCGGACGACAGCTCCGCCAGGAATTCGTCCTTCGGAATCGCGCCCGCAGCGAAGCGGACGAGGGCGCGTTCGAGAGGATCAGTCGGGAGCGGGGCTCCGAGGATCTTGTGCAGGAAGTTCATCGCGACTCTCCGGGTTCGGGCCGCGAGCGCCCGGCCCGGGGGACGCCTCGCTCCTTCGTTATCGGCCTCCCCGGGGCCTTGCTTGACCGGAGTCCGGGATCGCGCAAGCCGCTGCAATGCGCTATCTTCCCGGCATGAACGACGATCGCTTCCGGGCCCTGCCCTCGGTGGACGCCATGATCGGCCTGGAGCTCCCCCAAGACCTCCCGCGAGCGCTCGTGATCGAAGCCGCACGGGAGATCCTGGCCGCCGAGCGCAAGGCGATGGTCGACGATCCAGCCCGTGTGCCCGGGGCGGCCTCCGAGCTACGCGAACGCGTGTTTGCGCTGGCGCAGAGGCTCGCCCAACCGGTCCAGGGCCGCGTGATCAACGCCACCGGCGTCGTCCTCCACACCAACCTCGGCCGCGCGCCCCTGTCCGAGGCCGCGCAGGGAGCCGTCGCCGAGGCCGCGCGCGGCTACCTCGCGCTCGAGTACGACGTCGAGGAGGGGCACCGCAGCCACCGCGCGATCGGCGTCGAGGCGTGGCTAAGGCGCCTGACCGGGGCCGAGGCCGCGCTCGCGGTCAACAACGGGGCGGCGGCGCTCCTGCTCGCGGTCTCCGCGCTGGCGCAGGGCCGGAAGGTCCTCGTCTCTCGCGGCGAGCTGGTCGAGATCGGTGGATCGTTCCGCCTGCCTGAAATCCTGGCGAAGGCGGGCGCGACGCTGGTCGAGGTCGGCACCACCAATCGCACGCGGATCGAGGACTACAGGAGGGCGCTCTCGCCCGAGGTCGCGCTCGTGCTGCGCGTCCATCCGAGCAACTTCCGCCTGGTCGGGTTCAGCGAGCGGCCGACGCGCGGCGAGCTCGCCCTGCTCGCGCGCGAGGCCCGCATCCCGTTCGTCGAGGACGTCGGCTCGGGCGCGATGTTCGACACGCGCGACGTCGGCATCGAACACGAGCCGACCGTGCTCGAATGTTTGACCGAGGGCGCCGATCTCGTTACATTCAGCGGCGACAAGTTACTGGGGGGACCTCAGGCCGGGCTGGTCGTGGGCCGGCGCGAGTGGATCAGCGTTCTCAAGCGCGATCCGCTGGCGCGGGCCCTGCGGATCGACAAGCTCACAGTGGCGGCCCTGGAGGCGACCCTGGCTGCGTACGTCGACCCCGAGCGGGCGAAGAGCGAGCTGCCGACGCTCGCCATGCTCGCGGCCCCGACGCCCGCGCTTCAGGCCCAGGCCGAACGCCTCAGGGACGCGCTGACGAGCATCGACGGGCTCGTGGCGATTGTGGTTCCGCAGGCGAGCGAGGTCGGCGGCGGTGCCCTTCCGGGCGCGTCGTTGCCCACGGTCGCCGTGGCGCTACAGGCGAGGGACCGCTCTGCCGCGGCACTCGAGCGGCGGCTGCGGCAGGGTCGCCCACCGATCATCGCCAGGATCCAGGACGACCGCGTTCTGCTGGACGCGCGGACGCTCCTTTTTGAAGACCCCGCGGAGATCGCCCGCATCGTGGGCGAGTTGCTCCGGGGGGATTGAGCGGCACCAGACAAGGAGCGGAGCCTTGTTCCTCACCAAGCTCGAACTACACGGATTCAAGTCGTTCGTCGACTCGACGGACGTGACCTTCGGCACCGGTATCACCGCCGTGGTCGGGCCGAACGGCTGCGGCAAGACCAACATCTCGGACGCGATCCGCTGGGTCATGGGCGAACAGAGCGCCAAGCAGCTGCGCGGCGAGGCGATGGATGACGTGATCTTCAACGGCTCCGCGCGCCGCAAGCCGATCGGCATGGCCGAGGTCACGCTCACGATGCTCAACGACAAGGGCATCCTGCCGACCGAGTACACGTCGGTCGAGATTGGCCGCCGCGTCTATCGCTCGGGCGTGTCCGAGTACGTGCTCAACAAGCAGGTCGTGCGCCTCAAGGACGTGAAGGACCTGTTCTTCGACACCGGAATGGGCAGCCACGCCTACTCGGTGATCGAGCGTTCGATGGTCGACAACCTGCTCTCCGACAACACCGGTCACCGGCGCTTCCTGTTCGAGGAGGCCTCGGGCATCACGAAGTACAAGCAGCGCAAGAAGGAAGCGCTCAACAAGCTCGAGGCCACGCAGACCGACCTCGTGCGCGTGACCGACCTCCTGGTCGAGATCGAGAAGGAGCTGGGCTCGCTCGCCCGCCAGGTCGCCAAGGCGCGGCGCTACCAGCGCCTGCGCGGCGAGATTCAGGACTTGGACCTGCGCCTCTCGGCGCTCAAGCACCACGACCTGATTGCGCGTGAGAAGGACCTGGCCGAGGAGCACCAGGCGGAGTCCGTGCGCCGCGAGGCCGCGCAGACCGAGTTCGACACGCGCGATGCCGCGCTGCAGTCGCTCAAGATCGAGCAGATCGAGGAAGAGCGCTCGCTCGCGTCCGCCCAGCAGGCGCTGGCCGAGCGCGAGGCCGCCCGCGCCTCCGCGCAGCACGAGGCGCTGGTGCTGACCGAGCGCGGCTCAGGCCTTGCGCGCCGGATCGAGGAACTGGACCACGAGCTGACGCGCGCCAGCGAGCGCCTGGCCGAACTGGCTGCGCGCGAAGCTGACCTGCGCGGTCAGGTCGAAACGCTCGAGTCCGAGGAGGGCGCGCGGCGCGAGGCGCTGAGCGCGCGCGAGGCCGCGCTGTCCGGGATCGAGGGCGTGCTCAAGGAGACGCGCTCGGAGGCGGTCGGCGTCAAGCAACTCGCGCTCGACCTGTTCCAGGCCGAGTCCAAGGAGCGCGCCGAAGTCGAGCGCGCGCGCGAGCGCCTGTCGAACCTGGCCGAGCGCCGCGAGGCCGCGGAGGCCGCGCTCCAGTTGCTCGCCGAGCGGCTCGAGCGCACGGCCCTTGAAGCCACCGAGGCGCAGTCGCAGATCGAGGCCCATGACGCCGCGCTGTCCGCCGCGCGCGAGCGCGCCACCGCATTGGAGGCGCGCGGCGCCGAGCTCGAGACCGATGGCGCGCACCGCTCCGAGGCCGAGTCCGCATTGCGCGCCGAGGTTGCCGCAGTCGGATCGCGTCTGGCCACGCTCGAGGAGCTCAAGCGCGCCTACGAGGGCGTGGACGAGGCGGTCAAGGCCGCACTCTCCGAGCGCCGTGAGAAGGGCGCGATCGGGCTGGTCGCCGACGTCGTCGACGTGCCGTCCGAGTGGCTCGATGCCGCGTCGGCCGCGCTTGGCCCCGCGCTGTCAGCGGTCGTGTTCACGCACGGCGACGCCCTCGACGAGGCCGCCGAAGCGCTGGTCGCCCGCGGCAAGGGCCGGGTCGCGTTCCTCGCGCTCGATCGCGCTCGCGGAGTCGCATCCGCTCTCGCCGAGGCTCAGGCCACGCGCCTGCCCGCCGCGGCCGCGTGGCCCGGCGCCGTCGCGCTCGCGCGCGAGGTCAAGGCGAAGGATGGCGCGGATGCACTGGTTTCGGCCTTGTTGACCGGCGTGTTCGCGCTCGCCGACGAGGGCGAGGCGCGCAGGGCGTCCGAGAAGTTCCCCGAGTTCACGTTCGTGTCGCAGCGCGGCACGGTGTTCGCCCGCGGCCTGACCACCGCTGGTCGAGCGCAGGACGCCGATCGCGGTCTCCTGCGCCGCGAGCACGAGATCCAGGCGCTGGCCGGCGAGCGCGACGCGCTCGAGGCGCGCCTGGCCGAGGCCGTCACGGCCCGCGCCCAGTGGGTCGGCGAGCGCGAAGCCTGGCAGGCGGAGACGCGCGAGCACGGCGCTGAGCTGGCGCGCTTGCGCGACGTCTGGCAGGCGGCGCGCACGCGCATCGACACCTTGACGCGCGACCGCGCGCAGGCCGAGGCGGAGCGCCAGACGCGCCTCGACGAGACGCTGCTGGTGGCGCACGACGAGGCGTCGGTGACCGACCAGCTGACCGGTCTCGAGTCCGCGCTGGCCGAGATCACCGGCCGCTCGAGCGCCCAGAGCGGCGAAGCGCAGTCGATCGAGCAGCGGCTCGCCGGCCTCGAGTCCGAGCGCGAGGCGCTCGCGAAAGAGGCCCAGAGCGCGCGCATCGAGTGGCATGGCGCGACCTCGAGGCTCTCGAACCTGAAGGAGGAGCTGGCGCGCTGCGAGGTGTCCGCGCGCGAGCTGGCGCAGGGCCGCGCGGTCCGCGAGGGCGAGAAGGTCGCAGCCGTCGAGCGCCAGATCGAGACCGAGGGCGGCAGGAAGAACGCCGAAGCCTCGCTCGAAGGCCTGCTCGCGAGTGAGTCCCAGGCGCGCGCGACCGCCGACGAAGCGCGCAAGCGCACGCTCGGCAAGCGCGAGATCGTCCAGTTGGAGGAGGAGTCGTTGCGCGGACTGCGCCACGAGTCCAACGCGCTGGCGGAGCTGGTCCACACGCTCGAGGTCCAGCGCCTGAACGCGCGCAGCGAGCTCGACCGTACGCTCGAGCGCCTGCACGTCGAATACGACGTCGAGCTCACGACCTACGCCCCCGAGGCATGGGACGAGGAGAGGAACGGCCCCTGGGATCCCGAGGCCGCGGAGACGCGGCTCGAGCAGGCACGCGAGAAGTTCCGCGCGCTCGGCCCGGTCAACCTGCTGGCGCTCGAGGAGTACACGCGCAAGAAGGAGCGCTACGACTTCCTGCAGACGCAGGTCCTGGACCTCCAATCCGCGCGCAACCAGCTGCTCGAGGCGATCGAGAAGATCAACTCGACGGCGAGCCAGCTCTTCCTCGACACCTTCACCGAAGTCCAGACCCACTTCACCGACACGTTCCAGACGCTGTTCGTCGGCGGCTCGGCCGAGCTGCGCATGGTGGGGGACGATCCGCTCGAATGCGAAATCGACATTTTGGCCCGCCCGCGCGGCAAGAGCCTGCAGTCGATCTCGCTCCTGTCCTCGGGCGAGCGCGCGCTGACGGCGATCGCACTGCTGTTCGCGATCTACCTCATCAAGCCGTCGCCGTTCTGCCTGCTCGACGAGGTCGACGCCCCGCTCGACGAGGCCAACGTCGACCGCTTCGTCGCGCTGCTCAAGCGCTTCAGCGAGAAGACCCAGTTCATCATGATCACGCACAACAAGAAGACAATGGAGGCCGCGAGCTCGCTCTACGGTGTCACCATGCAGGAGCCCGGCGTCTCGAAGCTGGTCTCGGTGAGGTTCGACACGCCGGAGACGCGGCAGTCGATCGCGGAGACTCCGGGCGGGGAGGCCGCGGTCGTGATCGAGGAACTCGAGCCGGTCAATGCGGGAGCGCCTGCGTCCTGAGGCGGGGCCTGACAGTTGCGCCTCGTTCCGGAATGAGCAGCCAGCCTACTGATTGACGAATCCCCACTGTTCTACTTGCCAACTGGTCCCGGGGCAAGTTGGTGGCTGAATCAAAGCATTGCAGGGATGGAACTTGGTGCGATCGCCAACTCGTTCCGGAATGAATTCGAACCCACCCTCGCCAACTCTCCGCGGCCCCGGTTCGTCCAGCCGATCAGAACGCGCCTGAGCCGAGAAATCGCGCGCGCACAAGATTCGTGCTCCTCCGATAGACTGCCGAACATGGGACTCTGGGATCGCCTCACGCAAGGCCTCAAGAAGACGCAGGAATCCGTCACCGGCAAGATCACGCAGGCGTTCGAGCAGGTGGTCGGCGAGAAGCTCGACCTCGACACCGAGGACCGCCTCGAGGAAGCCCTGCTCGAGTCCGACCTCGGCCCGCAGGTCACCGACCACGTGCTCGAGGCGCTGCGCAAGCGCCGCGGTATGAAGGACGCCGCGGCGTGGCGCGGGGCGCTGGCCGAGGAACTGCAGAAGGTGCTCGAGCGCGGGCGCGCGTTCCGGCTCGAGCCGCCGCCGGGGGCGAAGCCGTGGGTCGTGCTGGTGGTGGGCGTCAACGGCGTGGGCAAGACCACGATGATCGGCAAGCTGGCGGCCCGTGAGAAGGCGCAGGGCAGGACCGCGCTCCTGGTCGCGGCGGACACGTTTCGCGCCGCGGCGGCGGACCAGCTCCAGGTGTGGGCGGAACGCTCAGGGGCGGACTTCGTGCGTACGAAGGAGGGCGCCGACCCTGCGGCGGTCGCGTTCGACGGCGTGACGGCGGCGATCGCGCGGGGCATCGACACCGTGATCGTCGATACCGCGGGCCGGCTCCACACCAAGAGCAACTTGATGGAGGAGCTGGCCAAGATCAGGCGCGTGATCGCGCGCGCTCTGCCGGGGGCGCCGCATACCACGCTGCTGGCGCTCGACGCCACGCTCGGGCAGAACACGCTCCAGCAGGCGCGGCAGTTCGAGGCCGAGGTGGGAGTGGATGCGGTCGTGCTCAACAAGCTCGACGGCACCGCGAAGGGCGGTGCCGTCGTGGCTTTGGTCTCGGACCTCGGAATGCCGATCGCGCTGGTCGGCGTGGGGGAAGGCATCGCCGACTGGTCCGACTTCGACGCCCGGGCGTTCGGCCGTGCGCTGGTGCTCGCGGACTAGCGCTACTCGGGAATGGCGGGCTGCCCGGCTTCCGCCATCTTCTGCTTCCAGAGCTTGAGCAGGGAACTCTTCGCGCCCGTGCCCCACGACACCACGCTGATCTTGCGCGTCTCCGAGGAGAACGGCACCTCGGGCGCAGTCGTGGACACCTCGCCCAGTCGGTAGGACTGGATGCGCCAGTCCTCGGTCTCCACTTCCTGCACCATGCTCGTGATCGGGATCTTGCGCGCGAACCACGAGGTGCGATTGACCTCGGTGATCTTGTTGACGGTGGAGTCGGGCGTGTCGCGCGGGTTCTTGAGCTTGCGCTGGAGCTTGACCATCCGGGCCTCGATCGCCCCCCTGGGGGTCTGAACTTTCTCGAAGCCGAGCGTATCCACCTTGCCGCGCAGCGAGGACATGTCGGGGAGTACTTTCAAGTCGCCGGCGCGCTTGATTTCTGTCATCTCGGGGCGGCCTTCCTCGTCGGTGTCGAGCATCATCAAGCGCGCGTAGACCGAGAAGCGGACGTCTGGCTGCGAGTCCTTGAATGCGTCGCTGCTCATGAGCGTCAGGTCGTAGGCGCCCTGAGTCGAGTCGGCGCCGAACCAGGTCTCGAGCCAGAAACAGTTCTCGCCGCGGAACTGCTCCTCGCCGACGATGCGCAGTTCCTGGAAGTTGACCTGCTCCATGCCGTTGCTGTTGGAGACCTCGACGCGGTAGCGTACCCAGTCGCCGAGCTTGAAGTTCTTCTTCCGGTAATCGATCAGTCCGATGCCGTTGACCCGGGCCGCGAAGGCGGGGGCAACGGCGCCGGCGACGAGAGCGAGGGCAAGCAGGAACAGCCCGGCGCGGGGCGCGGTCGGTCGGACGAGCATCGGTGACGGCTCTCCTTTCGGCGGGTCTCGAGTCGGCGGGTTGCGAGGCGCGACAAGCATACCATATGATTCCCCCCGGAAGCCCAGCCCCCGGGCCGACCCGCGCCCGCCCCCGGCCGCAGGACACCGTGACGGATTCCAACCGCCCGCCCCACGAACCCTCCCCCGATCGCCTCGACGACGCCGCACTGCTGGCGCTCCTCCTCCTGTCCCGGCCCGCGCGCCGCGCCCGTGCCCGCCTTGCCCGCTTGACGGAGACGCGCCGGCTCGAAGCCTGGGCCCGGATCCCGATTGTCGAATGCGTCGCCGACGCGCGCCAGAGGTTGGCGGCCTTGGGCACCGATCCGCAGCAGGCCGACGATCGCGACGCGCGCCGCTTCGCGGCGTTGCTCGAGTTCTCGCGCCGCGCGCTCGGGCCGGCGCCCGGGCTCGAGCTGTCGCGCCCGGAGGACGTCGTCCCGCTGCTCCACGACTGGCGCCTGGCGCGGCGCGAGCACTTCATCGGCTTCTACCTCAACGCACGCAACCAGCTCCTCACGCGCGACCTCGTGAGCGTGGGCAGCCTCTCCGCCTCGATCGTCCATCCGCGCGAGGTCTTCGAGCCCGCGATCGCGCGCGGCGCCGCCGGCGTGATCGTGGCGCACAACCACCCGAGCGGCGATCCCGAGCCGAGTCCCGAGGACGTGGCCGTGACAAGGCGGCTTGCCGACGCGGGCACGCTGCTCGGCATCGAGCTGCTCGATCACATCGTCATTGCCGAGCGCGGGTTCGTCTCGCTCAAGGCGCGCGGGCACCTGTGAGTTGACAGTCGCCCCCGCGCGCCCGACAATCGCCGCTTGCCGGCCGCAGTCGCATGGTTCCACCCGATGGGGATCCCTCGATGACGTGTCATCACTGCAGCGCGCCCGTGGGCGACAGCCCCTACCTGCTCGTGCTGTCGGGCTCGGAAGAGGACTGGCAACTCCCGATCTGCCGCTCGTGCCAGTCGATGCGGCAGAGCGGGCAGCTGCCGGTCGACCTGCTCGTCCAGCAGTGGGCGTTCGGGCGTTCGGGCGAGCAGGCCGCGGTCACGGGCGAGCTCGAGATGGTGGTGATCCAGCTCGACTGCCTCGGCTGCGGCGGAGCCTTCCGCCCGGCTTCGAGCGACGTGCCCGAGTCGATCCTGGCGCAGCGCATGCCCGACGGTTCGATCACGACGGCCTGCCCCAGCTGCCAGCGCACCAATGTGCTGGCGCGCCGCGGCGGCCAGTTGGTCGCGATCCGGCTGTGGTGACGCCCCGCTAGTTGCGCTCGCTGCCGTCACCGGCGAGGCGCGGCATGCCCCGCTCCCTGAGCGCCTCGTCCAGCTTCTCGATCAGCCATCCCTGGGCCAGGATCGCGCGCGCCTTGACGTCGCGCGCCTCGAGGGCGCGCAGTTTGGACGCCACCGGCACGTCCAGGTTCTGGCACAGGGTGTGAACCGCGCTTTCATACGTGATCGCGGCGCCGGAGAGCGAGATTGGCGCGTCGAGCCCCCGCACGATCTGGAGCAGGTAGGCGTAGCTGACGAGCAGGCGGAGCTTGCTCTCGACCCGCGCCGGGTCGTTCTCGTCGAGCGGCGGCTCGGGCACCACCTCGGCGCGCGCCATGCGGTAGATCAGCCCGCTCGAGTCCTCCTCGAGCCGCACGCGCTCGAGTCCCGTGAGCGTGATGTTCGAGCGGCCGCCTCCCAGTTCGACCACCTGGCCGAGGCGCCCGACCGTCGCCATCGGGTGGAACGCGGGGGACTCCTCGTAGTCCTTTTCCCAGCCCGGCAGGAGTGTGGCGATCGCGATCAGTCCCTCGCCGCCCTGGGCATCGAGGACCATCGCGCGGTAGCGCGGCTCGAAGATGTGCAACGGCAGCAGGACGCCCGGGAAGAACACGGTCGTCGGCAACGGGAACACCGGCACCACGCCCGAAAACGGCTGAAGTCGATTCCTCATCGCGCCGCCGCGATCTCGGCCTGGCACTTCGGGTCGGTTTCGCGCCCCCCTGCAAGCTCGAGCGCGCGCTGCGCTTCGGCCCCACCGATCTGCCCCAGCGCCCACGCCGCGTGGCGGCGCACGAGCGGGGAAGGGTCCGTCAGCGCACCACTGAGGGCGGCCACATCTTCCGGCCGCCCCCGATTGCCGAGTGCGACGCACACGTTGCGCAGGAAGCCGTCGCGGCCCGCCCGCAGCACGGCCGTGCCCTCGAACGCGCGCGCGAACGCTTCGGCATCGAGGCGGAGCCAGTCGGCAAGGGGTGTCTCGAGCAGGTGGGGGCGGGCGCGAACCTCCCCGCTCTCAGCGGCCCGGGCAAAGCGATTCCAGGGGCAGGCGTCGAGGCAGTCGTCGCAGCCGAAGATGCGCGTGCCGACCAGCGCGCGGAGTTCGAGCGGGATCTCCGCGCGCAATTCGATCGTCAGGTAGCTGATACAGAGCCGCGCGTCCACGTCGTAGGGCGCGCGGATCGCCCCGGTCGGACAGGCGTCGATGCAGCGCGAGCACGTGCCGCAGCGCCGCTCCTTCGGAGAATCGGGCTCGAGCGCCACGTCGAGGACAAGCTCGCCGAGCATCGCCCAGTTGCCGGACTCGCGATGAATGAGGTGGCCGTGCTTGCCGAGAAAGCCCAGTCCCGATCGCTCGGCCCAGGTGCGCTCGAGGAAGGGCCCGGTGTCGACCGAGGTGCGCGCCTCGCAGCCCGGCCACAGAGCGCGCGCAAATCGGGCCAGCGCCTTGAGCCGCGTGCCGACCGCGCGATGATAGTCGCGGCCGCGGGCGTAGCGCGCGATGCCTGCCGCGCTGCCGTCGGGCTCGTCGGGACGGTGGTAGTTCCACGCCACCGAGACCAGTGAGAGCGCCCGGGGCCAGAGCGTGCGCGGATGGCTCCGCTCCTCGACCATGCGCTCGAGCCAGTCCATTTGCCCGTGCTCGCCGCGCGCGAGCCAGGCCCGGTAGTGCGCGGCGCCCCGGGCCGCGGCGGGATCGTCGACGTCGAGGCGCGCCACGCCGACGCCGGCAAAGCCGAGGCGCAGGGCCTCGCGCTTGAGAGAAGTGGTGCGCGTGCCCTCGGCTGCCGGCTCGAGCTGGATTGCCATCGTGGGTCAGGCGACGGGCGCGGGGGCCCCGAGGAAGCGCACGACGAGGACCGTGATGTCGTCGGCCTGGGCGTGGCCGCCGGCGAACGCGCGGACGTGCTCGATGACGCGCTCGACCAGGTCGTCGGGCGAGAGCGCGCCGGCTTCGCGCAGGCAGCTCTTGAGGCGCTCATCGTCAAACTGCGCGAGCGTCGCGTCCTCGGCCTCGGTGACGCCGTCGGAGTAGAGGACGAGCCGGTCGCCGGGCTCGAGCATCAGGTCGTCCTCGTCGTAGGAGAGCCCGGGGAACGCGCCCACCATGAGGCCGCCCTTGTCGAGCTGCGTGAGCGAGCCGTCGCCGTGCACGATGTACGCCGGATTGTGGCCGGCGCTGGTCAGCCGCAGGCGTCCGCTGCCATCGATCACGCCGTAGGCGATGGTGGCAAAGCGACGCTCGATGCTGCGGCGCAGCAGGATGCGGTTGAGCCGCGCCATCGCCTCGCCGGGCCCCAGCAGGCCATCGGCGGACGCGCCCAGGATGCCCTGGATCGCCGCCGCCAGGAGTGCGGCGCCCGGGCCCTTCCCCGAGACGTCGCACAGCGCGAAGCTCATGTGACCCTCGGCAAGTTCGATGTACTCGTAGAAGTCGCCGCCGATCGCGCGGCAGGGGATCATCGTTCCCGCGAGCTCGATCGGCCCCGAGGTGAACCGCCGCGGCGGCAGGAGCGCCACCTGGATGCCGGCCGCGACCTCGAGCTCGCGCTCGAGCCGGCCTTTTTCCTCGGAATCGCGCACCAGGCGCGCGTTCTCGATCGCGACCGCGGCCTCGGCGGCGAGCTGCTCGAAGGTGGCATGAAGCTCGGAAGACTCGAGCTGGCCCAGTCCGGCGCTGTCGACGTAGAGCACGCCCATCGGCTGGCGCGCGCGCGACGGGTCGCCGGCTTCGGACTCGGCCGTGCGGACGCGCGGGAGGGGGGCGCACAAGATCGAGCGGATCTTGAAGTCGATCTGGGTGTGGCGCGATTCGGGAACCTCGTTCTCGTAGACCAGCTTGCCCGTCTCCTGAACCTGCAGCGGTACGGAGCGACTGAGCTTGAAGTCGCGGCCCGGCAGCGACTGCCGATTGCGCCCGCGCGCCATCCGGATGTCGAGCTTGCCCTCGGCGTCGGCCAGCATGACGAAGCCGCGCTCCGCCTCGGCCAGCTCGATGGCATGGTCGACGACGATCGCGAGCACTTCCTCGAGCACGTGGCCCTCGACCATCGCCCGCAGCGCCTGGCCAAGCAGTTCCATCGGTCCGCGCCGCCGCGCGCCCTGCGTGCCGTGCCCGCCCGCCGTCGCGGCCGCGACGGCCGCACCGTCGCCCGAGATCGTGTTGCCCGATTCCATGCCGATCTGGTGACGGCCGGTCGACATCTCGGCTGTGACCAGCTGGAACTCGAACGCCGGCCGTCCCGTGCTGCCAAGCTGGATGTGATCGCCGTGGGCGAGCGGCTCACGCTCGATCCGCGCGCCGTTCAGGTAGGTGCCGTAGCGGGAGTTGGTGTCGGCGAGGAAGTAGCGCTCACCTTCCTGCACGATCTCGGCGTGATGGCGTGAGACGTCGCCCTCGGTCACCACGAGTTCGTTCTCGTGGTTCCTGCCAAGCCGGAACGGAAACCGGGCCACGGCGACCATGTGGGTGCCGCCGGGCTGGGGGACGACGAGTCGGGCTTCGTCCATGGGTCGGATGGTTCCTCGCGACTGTTGTCAAGTTTGGGCCAACGGGACTCCATCGGAGCAAATCGTGCGGTCGGCGGCTATCTTACCCGACATGACCCCGCCGTCGAAGAACCGATCCCGATCCGGACGGGCCCACCCCGGCGTCCGCCTTTCCGCCGCATTCGCCCCGGCGCGTACGCTTCGGATCGGGCTCGCGCTCGGCGTTCAGGGCGTGGTGCCCCAGGGCGCAGGCCCGGAGCGGCGCGAGTAGCCGTCATGCCCGCGCGCCCCCCATTCCAATTCTGCCTGGCCTGCGGGGGTTCCCTCGAACCGGGGGGCCTCTGCCCCCGTTGCGGCGAGGTGCGCCTGCGCCGGCCCACGCCTGCCGTGGCGGTCGCGGTGGTCGAGGGTAGCGAGATCTTGCTGGTCAAGCGGCGCTACCTCCCCATGGCGGGCCACTGGGCGCTCCCGGCCGGTTACCTGGAGGCGAACGAGGATCCCTGGAAGACCGCGCGCCGCGAGGCGAGGGAGGAGACGGGGCTCCTGATCCGTCCCCTGCGCTTGCTGGGTGCATTCCCGGGGGGCGGCCAGGACGGTCCGGTCGTGCTCCTGGTCTATTCGGGCGCGGTCGAGGGCGGCGTGCTCCAGGCTGGGGACGACGCCTCCGAGGCTGGTTTCTTTCCCCTGACGCGGCTTCCCACGCCGCTGACCTACGGCCCGCACCGGCTGGTCATCGGAACCCTGCTGAAAGAACGCGGATTACCGGTTTCGCCACGGTTTTTGGTCCGGGAAACGTTTTCATTACTCGATAGAGACGAGTAATCCTCTTGCGCCGTAGAAGTCGACCCCTTAGCATTCCCGCTCAACCCCAGTTCATGGTGGGCATAAAACTTTCCCGGCAGGATTTCCGGGATCTGGACAGCTCGATCACAAAAACGCTGGTGAAACCGTCTTGCTGTGTCCGTTTCGGCGGACACTTGGAGCCTGTTTCGGGGATGGGCTTCGGGGGGAGCCACCCCGAACGGCTCCATCGACTGGAGTTCAGTATGGCCCGACGTTCTCGGGCCATGCGGATGCCGCGCCGGGGTTCGTTTCGGGGGGAACGGCTCCGGCCGGCTCCATTTTCGGCCGTAGGTTCAGGTGCCTCGGGTACATTGGCCTCCACTTCTAACGGAGGCCATCTTCATGACCGCTTCGAATCCCATGACGACCACCGCGGGTACCCCGGTCCTGCGGGTCGGCCACAGCCCCGATCCCGATGACGCCTTCATGTTCTATGGGCTCGCGCACGGGCACGTCCGGATCCGCAATTACCGGATCGAACACGTGCTCGAGGACATCGAGTCGCTCAACCGCCGGGCCGCCTCGAAAGACCTGGAGGTGACCGCGATCTCGGCCCACGCCTACCCGCGGGTCGCCGACGCCTACCACATCCTCGCCACCGGGGCCTCGATGGGCCGCGGTTACGGGCCGGTGCTGGTCGCGACCGAGGCGATGTCGCTGGCCGACCTGCGTGGCAAGCGCGTGGCGATTCCCGGACCCTGGACCACCGCGGCCCTCCTGACCGCGATCTACGTCGACGGTTTTGTTCCGGTCGAGATCATGTTCGACCAGATCCCGCAGGCCGTGCTCGCGGGCGAGGTCGACGCCGGGGTCGTCATCCACGAGGCGCAGCTCACGTATGCGGCCATGGGTCTGGTCAAGATCGCGGACTACGGCGAACTCTGGGCGGCCGAGACCGACGGCCTTCCGCTGCCGCTCGGCCTCGACGTGGTGCGTGCGGACCTGGGGCCTGAACTCTGCCGGGAGATCAACGCCGGCCTGCGTGAATCGATCGTCTACGCGCGCGAGCACCTCGACGACGCGATCGCCTATGCGCTGACGTTCGGCCGCGGGCTCGACACGGAGCTGGGCAAGAAGTTCGTCGGCATGTACGTCAGCGACGACACGGTCGACATGGGCCAGCCGGGCCGCGAGGCCTTGCGCCTGTTGTTCAAGAAGGGCGCGGAGAAAGGGATCATCCCCGCGGTGCCGGAGCTGGTGGTCATCGACTGACCGATGGAGAACCTGCCCGCGCTCGATCCCCACACGCTCCTGCCGCTGCTGTTGACTTTGCTGCCGATCGTTTTCTTGATCGTCATCGTTCCGACGATTCTCCTGGACCTGCTCCTTCACCGGGCGCTTGCGCGCTGCGCGCCGTCGTCGCGCACCATGTCGCCGGGCCTGGTCTGGATCAGCCTGATCCCCGTGGTGGGCCTCTTCTGGCCGTTCCGGGCGGTCAATGCGGTGGCGACCTCACTGCACAACGAGTTCGTGCGGCGCGGTATTGTCGAGGATTCGGCACCTGGCAAGACGCTGGGGATGGCGTACGCAACGCTCGCGCTGCTCTCCGCGATCCCGCTCGTCAATTTCGTGACGGTCCTGCCCGGGGCCGTCTGCTGGGCGCTCTATTGCATCAAGATCGCGAGCCTCACGAAAAAGCTCGACCCGCCGTTCCCCGCGGGAGCCTGAGCAGGCGTTGTCTTCGCCCGTCTTGTGGTCTTCATCCATCAGCCCCCTTGCCGACACCGCGGGGCGCAGTGGGCGCGAGCAGCTTCAGCAAATTGCCGGGGTCGACCGGTTTGACCAGGTGATGGTCGAACCCGGCCTCCCTCGAGCGGCGGCGGTCCTCGTCCTGTCCCCACCCGGTGATGGCAATCAGCAGGGCCTGTTTGCCCCACGAGAACTGCCGGATGATGCGGCACGCCTCGTGACCATTGAGACCCGGCAGTCCGAGGTCGAGCAGGACCACGTCGGGCAGAAACGCCTTGGCCACTTCGACACCCTCGAGCCCGTCATAGGCGGTGCGGACCTCGTTCCCGAGAATCCGCAGCATCAACGCGATGCTGTCCGCGCTGTCCCGATTGTCGTCCACGACCACGATTCGGCGCGAAGCCCGCGGGGTCTCCGGCTCCTTGAGCTGCCGGGGGGCGTCGGGTCGGGACGACCCGCGGTCGATCGGCAACTTCACGACGAACTGTGACCCCTTGCCGAGACCCGGGCTGCCGGCGGCGACGGTGCCGCCGTGCATTTCGACCAGGCGCTTGACCAGGGTCAACCCGATCCCGAGGCCGCCCTGGGCCTTCTCCAACGATCGATCCACTTGCGAAAACATCTCGAAAATCGTGGTCAGCTGCTCCGGC
This sequence comes from Candidatus Eiseniibacteriota bacterium, assembly GCA_046595725.1. Taxonomy (GTDB): domain Bacteria; phylum Eisenbacteria; class RBG-16-71-46; order RBG-16-71-46; family DASYSL01; genus JANPEF01. The sequence goes on along the minus strand of JBKJOC010000134.1, from coordinate 1,518 downwards.
TCAAGCCCGATTCCCGAGTCCTCGACCGTCACTGCCACCGCGCTGTCTTCGCACTCGGCGGTGAGGGCGATTCGGCCACCGCGATGGGTGTACTTCGCCGCATTGTTCAGCAGGTTCGTGAACAATTGTGCGAGCCTGGCGGCGTCGCCGGCGATGATGATCGAGTCCTCGGGGAGCACCACTGTGAGTTCGTGGCCCATGTCCTCGATGATCGGGCGGCTGGTCTCGATCGCGCTGTTCAGTACCTCCGCCAGCGGGACACGCTCACTCCGAAGCTCGATCCTGCCGCGACTGATCCGGCTGATGTCCATGAGGTCATCGACCAGCCGAACGAGTTGGATCAGCTGACGCTCCATCATGGAGCGCGTCTCCTCGATCGACTCCGCGTTCGTCCCGGCAAGACGCATGACCTGCAGTCCATTGCGCAGCGGGGCCAGGGGGTTGCGCAGTTCGTGCGCCAGCATCGCGAGGAACTCGTCCTTGCGACGGTCGCCCTCCGAAAGCGCGGCCACCAGCAGTCGCATCCGGTTCGACATCTCCTTCTGTTCGATCCCGAGCGCGACGGCTCGCGCGACGGATGCGAGGGCCGAGATGGTCAACTCGCTCAAGGGTTGGCGGGCAAACATCGCCATGACACCGACCAGGCGGTCGTTGATGATCAAGGGGTAGCCGACAAAGGCGACGAGCCCCTCCCGTCTGGCCCATTCCTGCTCCGCGACCTGAGGATCTCCGATGACGGAATTCGTCAGGTGCGGCAGGCGGTCCTGCGCGATGCGGCCGATCTTGAACATTCCCAGCGGGACGTGGCCATGTGGCCCGTCGAGGTGGGTGTAGAGGCCCGCACTGGCCTGGAGATCGAGGATGCTGTCGCTCTCGTTGAGCGTCCAGATACGGGCGAACGCGCCTTCCAGGTTTCGAACGATGGACTCGGCGCAGACCTGCAGCATGTCCTTGAGCGAGCCCGTTCCCGTCAGGGCAATGCCGACTTCCGCACCGAGCGTGGCGTGGGCCATCTGTTCCGCGGCATCGCGTTCGGCTCGTTTCCGGTCGCTGATGTCGCGCAATTGTCCCGTGAAGAGAAGGCTGCCTGCACCCTCGATCGGGGTGATCGCCAGCTCGACCGGGAACTCCGTTCCGTCGGAACGCATTGCGGTGAGTTCCACCCGGCGATTGAGGACCGGCCCCTCGCCGGTCGCCAGATAGTGCGCCATGCCCCGACGGTGCGCGTCGCGCAAGGCAGGCGGAATGATCAGTTCAGACATTTCGTGTCCCAGGACTTCTGCGCGAACACGACCGAACGTGCGCTCGGCGGCCGGGTTGAAATCCACCACCTTCCCCTCGTGGTCGATCGTGATGATGCAGTCGAGGGCGGTTGCGAGGATGGCCGACTTCAGGGCCTCGCTCTCCGCGACCAGCCTGGTCGCGCGGCGCTGATCGGCCACGTCGCGAAATACCAGGACCGCGCCGCTGACGGCGCCGTTCGGGTCGCGAATGGGGGCGGCGCTGTCGTCGATCGCA
>JBKJOC010000074.1:0-2621 GCA_046595725.1 Candidatus Eiseniibacteriota bacterium | reverse complement strand
TAGGTGTAGAAGACCGGGGTCACGTAGAGCGTCACGATCTGCGAGAACGCGAGCCCGCCCACCACTGCGAGGCCGAGCGGGCGGCGCGCCTCGGCGCCGGCGCCGAAGCCGATCGCGATCGGCAGCGTGCCCATGAGCGCGGCCATGGTGGTCATCATGATCGGTCGAAAGCGCACGCTCGCCGCCTCTAAGATCGCCTCGCGCGCCGACTTGCCCTCCTTGCGCTCGGCCTCGAGCGCGAAATCGATCATCATGATGGCGTTTTTCTTCACGAGCCCGATCAGCATGATGATGCCGACGAAGGCGTAGATCGTCAGCTCGACGCGGAAGATCAGCAGGGTCAGGAGCGCACCGAAGCCCGCGAACGGCAGTCCCGAGAGGATCGTGATCGGGTGGAAGAAGTTCTCGTACAGGATGCCCAGCACGAGGTAGATCACCAGCACCGCGACCAGGAGCAGCAAGAGGAGGCCCTTCTGGCTGTCCTGGAAGACCTGTGCGGTGCCGGCGAAGTTTGTCGTCACGTTGGCCGGCAGCGTCTCGCGCGCCGCGCGCTGGACGACCTCGAGCCCGGTGCCGAGCGAGACGTCGGGCTTGAGGTTGAACGACAGCGTCACGGCGGGGATCTGGCCCTGGTGGTTCATCGACAGCGGACCGTACCCGAGCGTGAAGTGCGCGAGCGAGGACAGCGGCACCGGCGTTCCGCTTTTAGAAGTCACGTAGAGCCGCGAGAGCGCGGTCGCATCGAGCTGGTACTGGGGCAGGAGCTCCATGATCACCCAGTACTGGTCGTTGGACGTGTAGATGGTCGACACCTGCCGGCCGCCGTACGCGTCATACAGCGCCTGCTCGATCTGCTGCGCGGAGACGCCGAGCGCGGCCGCGCGCTCGCGATCGATCTGCACCTCGACCTGCGGATTCTTGACCTGGAGGTCGGTCGTCACGTCCTGCAGCTCGTCGGCGTCGCGCAGGCGCGCGAGCAGCTTGTTCGAGCCGTCGTACAGGTCGGCCACGTCCGTGCTCTGGAGCGTGTACTGGTACTGGCTCTTCGACTGGCGACCGCCGACGTTGATGATGGGCGGATTCTGCGGGAAGGCGCGAATGCCGGTGACGCGCGCGAGCTTCGGCGCCAGCTGCTTGATCACCTCGTCGGCCGAGAGGTCGCGTTCCGCGCGCGGCTTCAAACGGATGAACATGCGGCCCTGGTTGGACGAGGAGTTCGGCCCGCCGGCCCCCACCGACGACATGAAGGCGGCGACATTCGGATCCTTCTGGACGATGGCGGCGAGGGCCTGCTGGCGCTTCACCATGGCCGGGAAGGACGTGCCCTCGGCCGCCTCGGTGCTGATGCTGATGCGCCCGGTGTCCTCGCTCGGGATGAAACCCTTGGGCACGAACCGGAACAGCACCACCGTCCCCACCAGGATCGCGACCGAGAACACCAGCGCGGCCGGGCGATGGTTCATCACCCACGCCAGCGTGCGTTCGTAGAACGAGAGCGTGCGCTCATAGGCGTGCTCGATCGCCTGGTAGGCGCGGCCATGGCGCGTCCCGTGCTCGGGCTTGAGAAAGCGGCTGGCCAGCATGGGCGTGAGCGTCAGCGAGACGAAGCCCGACACCAGGATCGCGACCGAGATCGTGATCGCGAACTCGTTGAAGAGGCGCCCCAGCAGACCGCCCATGAACAGCACCGGGATGAAGACTGCGACCAGCGAGATCGTCATCGAGAGGATCGTGAAGCCGATCTCGCGCGAGCCGTCGAACGCCGCCTGCATGGGCGACTTGCCCATCTCCATGTGGCGGTGGATGTTCTCGAGCATGACGATCGCGTCGTCCACCACGAAGCCGACCGACAGGGTCAGCGCCATGAGCGACAGGATGTCGAGGCTGAAGCCGAGCTGCTTCATGACCGCGAACGTGCCCACGATCGACAACGGCAGCGCCAGGCTCGGGATCACGGTCGCGCGCACGTTGCGCAGGAACAGGAAGATCACGAGCACGACCAGGACGAGCGTCAGGAGCAGCGTGTGCTGGACGTCCTCGACCGAGGCGCGAATCGAGAGTGAGCGGTCGTAGAGCGTCTCGATGTTGACAGACGCGGGCAGCGAGGAGCGTAGCGACACGAGCAGCTTCTGGACGTTCGACGCGACCTGCACCGTGTTCGTGCCCGGCTGGCGCTGGATCGCCAGGACGATCCCGCGCTGGCCCTTGAACCAGCTCGCGCTCTTGTTGTTCTGGACGTCGTCCTTGACCACGCCGAGATCGCGCAGGCGGACCGGCGCGCCGTCCCTGAGCGCGACCACGACGTTGCCGAACTCCTTTGCGCTTTTAAGCTGGCCGTTGGCCTCGACCACGGTCGCGCGGTTGGTGCCCCACAGGATGCCGGTTGGCAGGTTGACGTTCGATGCCTGGATCGCGGCCGTCACGTCGGACATGGGGATGCCGCGCGAGGACAGCGCGCCCGGGTCGAGCTGGATCCGCACCGCGTACTTCTGCGAACCGAACACGCTGACCGCGGCCACGCCCTTGACGGTCGAGATGCGCTGCGCCAGCACGTTCTCCGCGTACTCGTTGAGCTGGGAGAGCGGCAGCATGGGGGAGGTGAGCGCCATGAACAGGATCGG
>JBKJOC010000061.1:0-2908 GCA_046595725.1 Candidatus Eiseniibacteriota bacterium | reverse complement strand
CAGGTAGAGCGAGCCGACGAACGCCCCGATCGCCTCCGGGCCCAGGCCCTGGCGGCGCATCTGGGTCGCGATCGCGGTGGCCGTGAAGCCGAGCGGGATGCCCTCGGTCATGTAGAGCAGGAAGAACGTCGAGAGGCGGCGCTTGGGGGTCGCCAACATGTCCGGGAATGGGATCCGCATGGCGCGAGACAATAGTCGGTCGGGGATGGGGCGCGTGAGGAAAAACCGAGACGGACCCGGACTTGATGTCCCGGGTCCGCCTGGTTCCGGCCGTCTCCCTCAAGACGTCCGGGTCTACTCGAGGATCAGCTTGCGATCGTCTGAGACCTGGCCGTCGGTGGTGTAGCGCGCGAAATAGACGCCCTTCGCCTGCGTCGTGCCGTTGTCGCCCTTGCCGTCCCAGATCGCGCGGAAGTTGCCCGCCGCTGCGTCCTGGTCGACCAGCGTGCGCACGAGCCGACCGTTCGCGGCGTAGACGCGGAGGGTGACGCGTGCCGTCTTCGGCACCGCATACGCGAGCACGTGCGTCGGTCCCGGGTTCGCGCTGCTGAGCGCGATCTTCGCGTCGGTCTGGCTGGCGAGCTCCACGGTCGACGGGGCGCCGATCCGCGTGCGGACACGCTCCATCAGAGCGCCCCCGTTCTGCTCGACGTAGTGCGTGTTGTTGAGCGGGTTGTGCGGCAGCGACACGTACGGGAAATACGGCAGGTAGGGCTGATCGTTCGCGTCCACGCCGTCGCCCAGCTGGTTCGCCGGCGCGTTGTTGAAGCCGGGCACGAGGACGCCGGCAGCGACGCGCTCCTCGATGTCGACCACGTCGTCGGCCAGGCGGCGCCCGTTCGGGAAGCCGGCCACGTCGCCGGCGATGACGCCGAAGCGGTTCGCCTGCGCCGCGGGGGCGATCGCCATGTTGAGCCGCAGCATCTCGCACGCGACCTGGTTCGGGTTTGCCGGCTTGTTGAGGCCCTCGACACCCGTCAGGAACACGGCCACCAGGTCATTGCGCGGCGTGGGGGGGACGGGAATCCCGTAGAGCAGGTTGAACAGGACCGGCAGCTCGGGGTTGGTGACGTAGCTGACGAACGCGCCGTCACCGGGCGGCTTGGTGGCGTTGAACTTGTCCTTGTCCGCCAGCGCGATCACGACCTCGTTGACCAGCGGGTGACCGAGACGCGACACCTGGACTTCCGGGCCGCTCAGGCTGATGGTGCCGTCGCCGTTGATGGTGCGGATCTGCTGGCGCTCGGCCGAGTTGTAGATGCCGAGGACGTTGTTCGTGGCCGACACCGCGCCTCCGTCGCTCGTCAGGCGCGTCTTCGGCACCTGGATCGCGATCGTCATCACGTTGAAGCCGGCGACCGTGTCGACGCCCTTGCCCTTGTTGCCAGGAACCCTGCGAATCGTCAGCAGGTCGAAGGTGGCGCCCAGGTCGACGAAGAACGGATCGTCGCGCGGACCGACGAAGATCCGCGTGCCGTCGGACGCGGTGACCATGGAGGCGGTTGCCAGCGCTGCGTAATCTGGCATCGAGACGGGCCCGACGAATGCGGGCGCGACCTGGCCGGTGGCGAGTTGGGTCTCGACGCCGTTGTCGATCCGCGTGCAGGTCCAGAACTGGCGGACGTTGAGGTCGGGATCGTCGAGCGCGGTCACCTGGCCCGTGTTGTAGAGGAACGTCGCGCCGGTCTGGCGCGTGGTGCGGAACGTGAACTCGAAGCGCACGTGGTCCTGCGCGTCGCCCACGTTGTCGACATTGATGTAGTAGTGCACGTCGTCGTCGAAGCCCTGGAAGTTCGGGCCGCTGGCCGGCTCGATCAACGGGACCCAGTTGCCGATGATGGTGACCATGCTCGGCGCGTCGGGCGACACGAAGGCGTACATGTCGGTGTCGTCCGCGGTGCGGTCCTTCGAGGTGCCGGGCGCCTCGCTGTGGCTCGAAGCGACTGCCAGCACGGGGATCAGCGCAAAGGCCAGGGTGAGCGCAAGAGCGCGGGATGTGGACTGGATGGTGCGGAACATCGACTGCCTCCTTGACGGGATTGCTGCGGACAGGTGGAGCACGGGACCGCCTGAGGGCGGGCTCGATCCAAGTACGGGGCCAGGCCGTGATCGGATGGATAAGGCTCCACCTTGTGCCGTGGGGCGGGGTCCGTCAAGATGCGGGAATGCTCGTCCTCGGCATCGAAACCTCCTGTGACGACACCGCCGCCGCCGTCGTCGAAGACTCCCGGATCGTTCGCTCCAACGTCATCGCCGCCCAGGACGTCCACCGCGAGTTCGGCGGGGTCGTGCCCGAACTGGCCTCCCGCGCGCACCTCGACCTGATCGGGCCCACCGTCGAGCGCGCCCTGGCGGACGCCGGCATCGGCTTCCGGGACCTCGACGGCGTGGCGGTGACGCGCGCGCCCGGGCTCATGGGATCCCTGCTGGTGGGCGTCAGTTACGCCAAGGCGCTGGCCGCGGCGCTCGGGCGCCCGGTTGTGGGCGTCAACCACATCGAGGCCCACCTGCTGGCCCCGCTGCTCGAGGGTGCGGTGTTCGAATACCCGATGGCGGGCGCGGTGGTCTCGGGAGGCCACTCCGAACTGTTCGTGGTCGAGCGGCCGGGGAGCTACGCGATCGTCGGCACGACCAGGGACGACGCCATCGGCGAGGCCTTCGACAAGGTGGGCAAGCTGCTGGGACTGGGCTTTCCGGGCGGGCCGGTGATCGACCGGCTGTCGAGCGACGGGGACCCGGCGCGCTACGCGTTCCCGCGCGGGATGATCGATTCGGGCGACTTCAACCTGTCGTTCTCGGGTCTCAAAAGCGCGGTCAAGCGCGCGGTCGAACGCGCCCGGCCGGGCGGGCCGCCCTACGACGACACCTTCGTCGCCGACGTGTGCGCCTCCTTCCAGGCGGCGGCGGT
>JBKJOC010000442.1:0-5201 GCA_046595725.1 Candidatus Eiseniibacteriota bacterium | reverse complement strand
ACCTGTGGGGACTCCTCGCCGACGCCCGCGCCGACGTGCTCATGACGCGCACCGCCGACAAGGACTTCCCCGCGGCGGGCGACAGCACGCTGCGCCAGGATCTCGCCCTGCGCACCGCGAAGGCGAACGCATTCGATCCCGAGGTGTTCCTCTCGATCCACCACAACGCGGACGCGGGCGCGCGTCACGACCTCAACGAGACCCAGACCTACTACAAGTTCAGCGATCCCCTCGCCAGCTACGACCTGGGGAGCGCGATTCACCGGCACCTCGCACTGGATCTCGGGATCGGCGCCGATCGCCTGCTGCCCGGCAACTACTTCGTCATCCGCAATTCGACCGCGCCCGCGGTGCTCGGCGAGTCCTCCTACCTGACGAATCCCGCCGTCGAGTCGCGCCTCGCGCTCGCCGCCAAGCAACGCCTCGAGGCCGAGGCGTACTTCCTCGGGCTCGTCGACTATTTCCGGCAGGGCGTGCCGCGGATCACGGCCACGCGCGTCGAGCCGGTCACGAGCGGCCCGGATCCGCGCGAGGGCAGCGAGCGTCCGTGGCTGGTCGCGGTGAGCGATCGTGCGCCGGGCTCGGCAAGGATGTCGCTCGACGGCGCCCCGGTCGACACCACGCGGCTCGAGCGCGTCGCCGGTGCCGGGTCCTTTATCGTGCGCCACCGCCCGGCCGAGCCCCTGACCGATGGGCGGCATCGCGTCGAGTGGGCAGTGCGCGCCGCGGGGGGAAACTGGTCCAGGGTGCGCCGCGACTCGTTCGAGGTCGACCTGCCCGTGGCGCGCACCGTCCTCGAGATCACGCCGGCGGCGGGCGGTCTGGCGGGCGGCCAGGTGGCCGGCTTGAGGCTGCGCGCGCTCGATCGCCATGGCCGCGCGGTCGCCGACACGGTGTCGGCCCACTTCAGCGCGCGCGTCGGCGCGGCAATCGTCGACTCGCTCCGGTCTGCCTCAGCACCCGGGGAGGCGCGTGCCTACGCCCGCGTGACGGGCGGCAGCGTGGCCGAGTTCGCGGCCCGGATCGCACAACCGCGGGTTCGCGCGGAGCTCCAGGAGGCGGTCGCCCGCATCACGCTGGCAGCGCCGGGCGGGGGCGCGTCCGCCGTGACCGGCTTCGCGCGCACCGCCGCGGGGCGCCCCGTCGCAGGCGCGCGCGTGGTCGGCGCCCAGGGCACAGAGCGCACGACGACGAACGCCGACGGGTTCTTCGCGCTCGGCGGGGCGGGTGGCGCGCCCACCGCGGAGGCACCGGGCTACGTGACCGCCGCGAACAGCGTGGCCACGGGCGCGCTGCTCGAGCTTCGCCTCGTGCCGATCGGCGGCGGCGCGCTCCTCGGGCGGCGCATCGCGCTCGACGCCGCTGGCGGCGGCGCCGACACGAGCGGCCTTGCGCTGGTCGACGTCCCGCAGTCGGCGCCGGGGGACACGCTCGTATTGAGCCGCGCGCAGGCACTCGAGGCCGACGCCAACCTGCGCGTCGCGCGCGCACTCCGCGAGTGTCTTGAAGCTGCGGGCGCCGTGGTCCTGCTCACGCGCGAGGGGCCCGATTCCATGACGGCGATCGAGCGCCTGCGCGTGACCGAGGCCTTCAACGCCGAGCGCGTGCTCACCATCTCGCATCGCGGCGCCGCGTCGACCGCGAGCGCGGGCCACTACTTTTCGAGTCCCGGCGGCAAGGTGCTGGCGCGCCGGATCGCGGCGCGCCTCGACCAGCGCGGCGTGACCACGGGCGCGCGCGTCGTCGAGTCGGCGAGCTACCTGGTCCAGCAGACTGCGGCCGTGGCGGTCGCGATCAACGCGCCGGATGCCCGCGCGGCCTACCGGAACGAGGCCCTGCGCGGCGAGCGCCGGCTGCGCGAGGAGGCCTACGCGATCTACCTCGCGCTGCTCGAGGACCTGGGGGCGGAAGGGTCCGCGTGGAAGACCGCGCCGGTGACCGTGCTGCGCGGGACCGCTCCCGTGGCGGACGCGGCGGTCGTGCTCGATGGGCGCTGGACGCTGCTCACGGGCGCGGATGGACGGGTCGGGTTCGACGGGCTGCCAGCGGGCGCGGTGGTGGCCGTGACTTCTGGTCCGGCGAGCGCGCGCGTGACGCTGCCCGCGCCGGAGGCGGGGACAACGCTCACACTGCCCTAGACCCTTGCGGGCCGCGAAGGTCGCTCCCGCCGCCCATTTCCCGAGGAGGCTTCATGCCGAAGGCCACATCGTCCCGAGGCCGCATCGCCGCCGTCCGCGGCGCCATCCAGGTCCCGGCGAACCGGGCCGAGGCGATCCGGGCCTCGACCGCCCGCCTCCTGAACGAGCTGGTCGCGCGCAACGGCCTTTGCCCCGAGCGGATCGTGAGCGCGATCTTCACGGCGACTCCCGACCTGACGGCGGACTTCCCCGCCCATGCCGCGCGCAAGCTCGGATGGACCGATGTCCCGCTCCTGGGCGCGACCGAGGTCGACGTGCCGGGCTCGTTGCCGCGCGTCGTGCGCGTGCTGCTCACCGTCGAGGGCGCGCCGCGGGATCGGCGAATGACGCCCGTGTACCTCGACGGCGCGGAGAAGCTGCGGCCCGATCTGGGGGGCACGGCCAAGGCCGTCAAGGGAGCGTCCACGCGCGTCGCATTGCTCGGACTCGGGCAGATCGGGGGCTCGCTCGGGCTTGCGCTCGGACGCGCGGGCGGCTGGGAGCGTGTCGGCTATGACCGATCGCAGCGCGTTGCCGAGGCCGCCTTGCGCGCGGGCGCGATTGACCGGATTGCGCGGACCGTGGCCGAGGCCTGCGCGGACGCACGCCTGGCGATCGCGGCGGCGCCGGTCGACGCGCTGCCGGCGTTGATCGATCGCGCGGCAAAGGCGCTCCCGTCCGGCGCCGTGCTCATGGACACCGGTAGCGCACGCCGGGGCGTGACCGAGGCGCTCGCCCGCGCCGCCCGCCTCGGGCTGCGCGCCGTGGGCGGACACCCGATCGCGGGCAACGAGGGCCGCGGGTTCGCCTCGGCAAGAGCGGACCTGTTCCACGGGGCGAGCTTCGCGCTCCTGCCGGTGCGCGGCGTCGCCGTGCCGGCGCTCGCTCGCCGGATGGTGCGGGCGATCGGTGCGAAGGGTCGGGTGGTGGATCCCGGGACGCACGACCGCGCGCTCGCCCTGACCAGTCACCTGCCCTGGATGATCGCGGTCGCGCTCTACGAGAGTGGCTCGCCCGCCGCGCGGCGCGGACTGGCCGGGCCCGGCTTTCGCGGCATGACCCGTCTCGCGGCCAGCGACCCGCGGATGGCTCGGGCGTTCGTGAGCGCAAATGCGGACGAAGTGCGCGCGGCATGGAAGGCGCTGCGCGGGCGAATCGAGCGGACGCTGCGGGAATTCGACTAGCGCAGGAGCTCGGCCCGCCCGTTTCGGACCCGCAGCACGTCGATTTTCGCGACCTCGGGCGGCACCGCCAGCCACGCGTTCGACGCATCCTCCTCCGGAACCCGGGTCTCGAGCGCGCGCACGAGCGCGCGCGGGGAATCCGCGCCATGCGCGATGGCGTTTCCCACCGCCCAGCCCGCGATCCATGCCGCACTCGAGGGTCCGTCCCACTCTGTAGCGCTCGTGTCGACGGGGCTGTAGCGGGTCCGCACGAAGATCGCGCCCTCGGCGGCGCGCCGCGCCTGCTCGTGGAAGCCCGCCGGATCGAGCTCGTCCGTGCCGAGCACGAGCACCGCTCCCCCGCCCGCGCGCAAGGCCGGAAGCCAGTCCGCCGACTCCTCCGCCGGGCCGAGCAGCGCGACCGCATCGGCACCGCTCGCGCGCACGCGCCGAGCGTCCTCGCGATGCTCGCGTCGGCCGGCGACGTACTCGATCCTCGTGACCGGGAGCGCGCTCGCGCCGGCCGCGCGCCCGAGCGCGTGAGCAAGGAGCAGGTCGCCGCCCTCGCCGGGCACGACCAGCGCGAGCTTGCGCGCGCCCTGCCGGCGAGCGGCGTCGAGCAGCGCGCGGGCGAGCGCGTCCGGACCGGGCCTGGGCACGAGCGCGCGCTCGCCCAGCATGACTGCCGAGCGCGTCGAGTCGCGCATGGTGACACTTGGGCCAAGCGCGACGTAGGCCATCCCGAACGCGGCCGCAAGCGCAGCCGCCCGCGCGCCGCGGGACTCCGCCGGGTCCGCGACCACGACGCCGAACGGCTCGCGCCTCACGAGCATGCCCTCGAAGCGGGGATCGTCGCGCTCGCCGAGCGTGGTGAGCTTCATGCGCGGCATCCACGGCGTGACGAAGAGCCCGCGCTTGAGTCCGGCTTCATAAGCGCCGGCGTCGCCCGCAGGCAATACCAGCCACTGCCGGAACACGCTGTGGGACGCCGGGCCCGCCGGCATCGGCAGTCGCACATAACAGCAGTTCTTGCACGCTTCGACCAGGCGTCCCGACCAGGGCGCGACCGCGGCGTTGCATTCGCCGCCCGCTTCGTCGTCGCGCCCCAGGGCGCGCAGCGCGAGCACCATCGCGGCGTTGATGTCGGAATCGGGCTTTGCGGCCGCGAGCGCGGCGAGCCGCAGGGGATCGAGATGGCCAAGCGCCTCGCGAAAGATTGCGAGCTGGGGCGCCGTCTTCTTCGACCAGTCGCGCGGGACCTCTTGGCCCGGGTAGGTAGCCAAAAACTCCGGTGGCGGGACGCGGCTGGCCTCGGCGAGCTCGAGCCAGCGGCCGGGCGAATTCGCCTTGCGCGCGCGGTCCCGCATCGCCTTGAAGTCGTCCTGCGCGGCGGTCGCCGGCGCGAGCGCGCACGCGAACAGCAGCGCGGACACGAGCGTCCGAACGCGCAGGCGCATGTCGTTATGGGTTGTACTTTCCGAAGTCTTCGGGATCGAGGTTCTCGAGGAAGCGCCTGAGTTCCTGCGCCTTCTCCTCGTCGGTGGGCTCTTCCTGCTCCAGCAGCTTCTCGTTGACGAAGATCTCGGCGCCGCAGCGCAGCGCCACCGCGATCGAATCGCTGGGCCGGGCATCGATCGAGACCACCTCGCCGTCCCGCTCGATCACCAGGTTGGCGAAGAACGTATTCTCGCGCAGGTCGGAGATCACGACGCGCGTGACCTTGGCCTTGAGACCCTCGACAATGGTGGCGAGCAGGTCGTGCGTCAGCGGGCGGGGAAAACGTTGCCCCGCCAATTCGCGGGCGATTGCCTGCGCCTCGGCGGGGCCGATCCAGATCGGGAGCACGCGCTCCCCGTCTTTC
>JBKJOC010000436.1:0-9194 GCA_046595725.1 Candidatus Eiseniibacteriota bacterium | reverse complement strand
GTGGTCTTGCCGGCGCCGTTGGGGCCGATCAACCCGACCAGCTCGCCCTGGTGGACGTCGAGGCACAGGTCGGTCACGGCCTTGAGACCGCCGAACACGATCGAGACGTGGTCGAGCGAAAGCGACGGGCCGGGCCTCAAGCGGAGCTCCCGGCCCTGCGCCAGGGCCAACGCAGGCGCAGTTCTCGCGTGCCCATGATCCCCGAGGGCCGCGTGATCATGAGCACGATCAGGAGCACGGCGTAGATCACCATGCGGTACTCCTTCACGCCGCGCAGTGCCTCGGGCAGGACCGTCAGCACGATCGCGGCCATGACCGCGCCCGAGACCGAGCCCATGCCGCCGAGCACGATCATGGCGATGATCTCGATGCTGCGCAGGAACGTGAACGACGACGGGTTCAGGTACGAGTCATAGTGCGCGTAGAGCGCGCCCGCCACGCCGGCGAAGAATGCCGAGACCACGAACGCCATCACCTTGTACTTCGTCGTCGGCACGCCCAGCGCCTCGGCGGCGATCTCGTCCTCGCGGATGGCGAGCATCGCGCGCCCGTGGGTCGAGCCCAGCAGGTTGTACGACACGGAGACCACGACCACGGCCCAGAGCGCGACCCAGAAGAAGCTCGTGTACGCCGGCACGCCCGAGAGCCCGCGCGCGCCGCCGATCGCGTCGACATTGAGGATCACGACCCGGATGATCTCGCCGAAGCCGAGCGTCACGATCGCCAGGTAGTCGCCGCGCAACCGCAGCGAGGGCAGCCCGACCGCCAGGCCCGCCACGGCGGCCAGCAGTCCGCCCAGGATCGTGGCGACGAGCAGCGCGGCGCCGTGCGCGATCGGGTCCGGCACCCCCGCCGCCGCCAGCGCCGCGATCGCGCCCGGGAACGCGCGCATCGTCAGCACCGCCGAGGTGTAGGCGCCGATCGCCATGAAGCCGGCGTGGCCGATCGAGAACTGGCCGGTGAAGCCGTTGACCAGGTTGAGGCTGACCGCGAGAATGACGTTGATCCCGCACAGCATCACGATGCGCACGTAGTAACTGTTCGGGATCAGCATGGGGATCAGGACGTTGGCCGCGACCAGCAGCACGAGGATAGCGAGCGTCTTCAGGATCCGGGCCACGATCAGACCTTCTCGGCCTGGTGCTTGCCGAGCAGCCCCGATGGGCGGAACAGGAGGATCACGATCAGGAGAATGAATGCGATCGCGTCGCGGTAGGTCGACGACACGTAGCCGACCACGAGCACCTCGGAGATGCCCATGATGAGCCCGCCCAGCACCGCGCCCGGGATGTTGCCGATCCCCCCCACCACCGCGGCGACGAACGCCTTGAGGCCCGGCATGATGCCCATCAAGGGGTCGATCTTGGGGTTCATCAGCCCGACCAGCACGCCCGCCGCAGCCGCCAGCACCGCGCCCAGCACGAACGTGAACGAGATGATGCGGTCGGTGTCGATCCCCATGAGCGTCGCGGCGTCGCGATTCCAGGAGACGGCGCGCATCGCCTTGCCGACCTTGGTCGACATCACGATCCAGCGCAGCGCCAGCATGAGCGCGAGCGCGACCCCGAGGATGATGAGCTGGATGTTGGTCACGGTGACGCCGCCGCCGAGTGCGATGTTCTGCACACGCGCAACCTGCGGGAAGAAGCGCGGGTCGGTCCCGAAGACGAGCAGCCCGCCGTTCTGGAGCAGCAGCGAGACGCCGATCGCGGTGATGAGCGCAGTCAGGCGCGAGGAGCGCCGCACGGGGCGGTAGGCGAAGCGCTCGATCAGGAATCCGGCGATGCCGGCGCCCGCCATTGCGGTCACGAGCACGAGCAGCGCGCCGAGCGCGGAGGGATGGGCCTGGACGCCGAACCAGCCGGCCGCGTAGTAGGCGATGTACGCGCCCAGCATGAAGATGTCGCCGTGGGCGAAGTTGATCAGGCGCAGGATGCCATAGACCATCGTGTAGCCCAGCGCGATGAGCGCGTAGACGCTGCCCCACGTGATCCCGTTGACCAGCTGCTGGAGAAACTCCTGCATCCTGCGCCCGGCGGCCCGGGCCTAGGGCGCGATCGAGGCGGCGAACTTCTCGACACCAGCTTCGATCTTGATCACGACGGCGGGCTTGACCGGGTTCCGGTCCGCGTCGAAGTTGATCACGCCGGTGATGCCGGGGAAGTCCTTCACGCCGTTGATCAGGTCGCGCAGCTTGGCGCGCGCGGCCTTCTGCGCGGCGGCGTCGCCGCTCTTCGAGGCGTCGAGCGCCTCGAACGCGGCGGCATCGGAGGCCTGCAACCGCTTGAGTGCGTCGACCACGAGATTGGTCGCATCGTAGGCGAGCCCGGCGATGGCATCCGGGTTCGAGCCGTACTTCGCCTTGTAGTCGGCGAAGAACTTCTGGAGGCCCGGGCTCGGCTGGTCGAGCGCGAAGTGGTTCGAGTAGTACGAGCCGTTCAGCGCCTCGCCGCCGATGGCGAGCAGCTGGTCGGAGACCCAGCCGTCCCCGCCCAGGAGTGGCGCGGTAATTCCCAGCTCGCGGGCCTGGCGCGCGATCGAGCCGACCTCGGTGTAGTAGCCCGGGACGAAGATGGCCTCGGGGTTGTTGGCCTTGAGGGCCGTCAGCTGGGAGCGGAAGTCCGAGTCGCCTTCGTTGTACGCCTGCTCGCCGACGATCGAGCCGCCGCGCGCCTTGTACTCGTCGACGAAGAACTGCGCGAGCCCGACGGAGTAGTCGTTCTTGATGTCCTTGAGGATCGCCGTGCGGCGGATCTTGAGCGAGTCCGCGGCGTAGCGCGCCATCACGCGTCCCTGGAACTCGTCAAGGAAGCAGGCGCGGAAGATGAAGTCGCCCTTCTTCGTCACCTCGGGATTGGTCGAGCTGGGCGAGATCATGGGCACGCCGTTGCTCTGCGCGATCGGCGCGGCGGCGAGCGAGCGCGAGGACGCGACCTCGCCGATGAGCGCCACCACGTGGTCCTGGTTGATCAGCTTCTGAACCGCGGTCGCGGCCTCCTCGGCCTTCGACTGGTCGTCCTCGGAGAAGATCTCGATCTTCTTGCCGGCGATGCCACCCGCGTCATTGAGCTGGTCGATCGCCAGCTTGGCCCCGTTGAGCGTCGACTTGCCGAACGTCGCCGTCGTGCCCGTGAGAGAACCGTAGACTCCGAGCTTGATCGTGCTCTCCTTCTTCTGGGCGCAGCCGGAGAGGACGATGAGGACGGCCAGGGCGAGGGCGGCGGAAGGGCGGGACATGGGGCGCATCGATACCTCCGTGCGGCGGAATCCGAGGGGCCCCGGGACGCTGCCGGGAAGGGGCGAGATCGGGGCGGAACGCGGCATGGTAGGCCCCGTTAAAGCCTTGTGTCAAGGCGATTTCGGCCGCCGAAGGGGTGGCCGAGCACGGCCGGCTCTGCTAGCCTTCCGCGCATGCGCATCCTCGGGTTCCCGGCACTGCTCGTCCTCGCGCTCCTGGCGGCGGGGTGCGGCGGGAAGCATCCGCCGGTCACGGGAGAGCCTCCCCCCGCCGGCGGGACGACCCCCTCGAAGGCGCCGGAAGCGGAACGCCCGACTCTCGCCCCCAGCGGTACGCGCGCGCGGCCCGGCTACGAGCGCCGCGTCGAGCCCCTCGCGGGCCTCGACACGACGCCCCTGCGCGGCCGCCGCATTGCGATCGATCCCGGGCACGGCGGCCGCTTCCCCGGCTCGATCGGGGTCGGCGGCCTGACCGAGGCCGAGGTCAATCTCGGTGTCGCGCTTCACCTGTGGGGGCTCCTCGTCGACGCCGGCGCCGACGTGCTCCTGACGCGCACCGCCGACAAGGACTTCCCCGCGGCGGGCGACAGCACGCTGCGACAGGATCTCGCGCTGCGCACCGCGAAGGCGAACGCGTTCGATCCCGAGGTGTTTCTCTCGATCCACCACAACGCGGACGCGGGCGCGCGTCACGACCTCAACGAGACCCAGACCTACTACAAGTTCAGCGATCCCCTCGCCAGCTACGACCTCGGGAGCGCGATTCACCGGCACCTCGCACTGAATCTCGGAATCGGCGCCGATCGCCTGCTGCCCGGCAACTACTTCGTCATCCGCAATTCGACCGCGCCCGCGGTGCTGGGCGAGTCCTCCTACCTGACCAATCCCGCCGTCGAGTCGCGCCTCGCGCTCGCCGCCAAGCAGCGCCTCGAGGCCGAGGCGTACTTCCTCGGGCTCGTCGACTACTTCCGGCAGGGCGTGCCGCGGATCACGGCCACGCGCGTCGAGCCGGTCACGGGCGGCCCGGATCCGCGCGAGGGCAGCGAGCGTCCGTGGCTGGTCGCGGTGAGCGATCGTGCGCCGGGCTCGGCAAGGTTGTCGCTCGACGGCGCGCCGGTCGACACCACGCGGCTCGAGCGCGTCGCGGGTGCCAGGTCCTTTATCGTGCGCTACCGCCCGGCCGAGCCCCTGACCGATGGGCGGCATCGCGTCGAGTGGGCGGTGCGCGCCGCGGGAGGAAACTGGTCCAGGGTGCGCCGCGACTCGTTCGAGGTCGATCTGCCGGTGGCGCGCACGGTCCTCGAGATCACGCCAGCGGCGGGCGGTCTGGCGCCCGGCCAGGTGGCCGGCTTGACGCTGCGCGCGCTCGATCGCCATGGCCGTGCGGTCGCCGATACGGTGTCGGCCCGCTTCAGCGCGCGCGTCGGCGCGGGGGTGATCGACTCGCTCCGGTCTGCCGCAACGCCCGGGGAGGCGCGTGCCTACGCCCGCGTCACGGGCGGCAGCGTGGCCGAGTTCGCGGCGCGGATCGCACGACCGCGGGTTCGCGCCGAGCTCCAGGAGGCGGTCGCCCGCATCACGCTGGCGGCGCCGGGCGCGGGCGCGGCCGCCGTGACCGGCTTCGCGCGCACCGCCGCCGGGCGCCCCGTCGCAGACGCGCGCGTGGTCGGCGCCCAGGACACAGGGCACACGACGACGAACGCCGATGGGTTCTTCGCGCTCGGCGAGGCGGGTGGCGTGCCCACCGCGGAGGCACCGGGCTACGTGACCGCCGCGAGCAGCGCCGCCACGGGCGCGCTCCTCGAGCTTCGCCTCGTGCCGATCGGCGGCGGCGCGCTCCTCGGGCGGCGCATCGCGCTCGACGCCGCCGGCGGCGGTGCCGACACGAGCGGCCTTGCGCTGCTCGATGTCCCGGAGCCGGCGCCGGGCGACACGCTCGCATCGAGCCGCGCGCAGGCGCTCGAGGCCGACGCCAACCTGCGCGTCGCGCGCGCACTCCGCGAGTGTCTCGAAGCTGCGGGCGCCGTGGTCCTGCTCACGCGCGAGCGGCCCGATTCCATGACCGCGATCGAGCGCCTGCGGGTGACCGAAGCCTTCAACCCCGAGCGCGTGCTCACGATCGCGCATCGCGGCGCCGCGTCGACCGCGAGCGCGGGCCACTACTTCGCGAGTCCTTCTGGCAAGGTGCTGGCGCGCAGGATCGCGGCGCGCCTCGATCAGCGCGGCGTCACCACCGGCGCGCGCGTCGTCGAGTCGGCGAGCTACCTGGTCCAGCAGACGGGGGCCGTGGCGGTCGCGATCAACGCGCCGGATGCGCGCGAGGCCTATCGGAACGAGGCCCTGCGCGGCGAGCGCCGGCTGCGCGAGGAGGCCTACGCCATCTACCTCGCGCTGCTCGAGGACCTGGGGGCGGAGGGGTCTGCTTGGAAGACCGTGCCGGTGACCGTGCTGCGCGGGACCACACCCGTGGCGGACGCGGCGGTCGTACTCGATGGGCGCTGGACGCTGCTCACGGGCGCGGATGGACGGGTCAGGTTCGACGGGCTGCCAGCGGGCGCGGTGGTGGCTGTGACTGCAGGTCCCGCGAGCGCGCACATGACGCTGCCCGCGCCCGAGGCGGGGGCAACGCTCACCCTGCCCTAGGCCCTGGCGGGCCCCGAAGCTCGCTCCCGCGGCCCATTTCCCGAGGAGGATCCATGCCGAAACCCACATCGTCCCGAGGCCGCATCGCCGCCGTCCGCGGCGCCATCCAGGTTCCGTCGAACCGGGCGGAGGCGATCCGGGCCTCGACCGCCCGCCTCCTGAACGAGCTGGTCGAGCGCAACGGTCTCCGCCCCGAGCGCATCGTGAGCGCGATCTTCACGGCGACTCCCGACCTCACGGCGGACTTCCCCGCCCACGCCGCCCGCAAGCTCGGATGGACCGATGTCCCGCTCCTGGGCGCGACCGAGGTCGACGTGCCGGGCTCGCTGCCGCGAGTCGTGCGCGTGCTGCTCACCGTTGAGGGTGCGCCGCTGCGCAAGCGCCTGAAGCCGGTCTACCTCGACGGGGCGGAGGCGCTGCGCCCCGACCTCGCCTCGGCGCCGGTCTCGAAGGGACACAACACGCGCATTGCGATCCTCGGGCTCGGGCAGATCGGCGGGTCGCTCGGCCTCGCGCTCGGGCGCGCGGGCGGGTATGAGCGCGTGGGCTTCGATCGCTCGGCGAGCGTTGTCCGGGCGGCGCTGCGCGCGGGTGCGATCGACCGCGGAGCGCGCACGCTGTCCGCTGCATGCAAGGACGCGCGCATCGCCGTTGCGGCGGTGCCGGTCGATGTTCTCCCGGAGGTGATCGATGAGGCAGGAAAGTCGCTGCCGCCCAGCGCGGTACTCCTGGACACGGGCAGCGCGCGGCGCGGCGTGACCGAGGCACTCGAGCGCGCGGCTCGGCGTGGTGCGCGCGCAATCGGCGGTCATCCGATCGCGGGAAACGAAGGCCACGGTTTCGCGTCCGCCCGGGCCGACCTGTTCGAGAAAACTTCGTTCGCGCTGCTGCCGGTTCGAGGCGCGAAGGTGCCGGCAGAAGCGCGCAAGCTCGTGCGCGCGTTGGGCGCAAAGGCGCTCGTCACCACGCCCGGGCAGCACGATCGCGCGCTCGCGCGGACGAGTCACCTGCCCTACCTCATCTCGTGCGCGATCGCGTCGGCCGGGAGCGCACCGGCACGGCGCGGACTATCGGGACCCGGCTTTCGGAGCATGACGCGGCTTGCGCAAGCCGACCCGAGAGTTGCCCTCGCCTACGTCCGGAGCAACCGGGAGGAAGTGGCGCGCGCGTGGCGAGAACTGCGGCGCAATCTTGACCGCGCCACGCGATCGTGATGTGCTATTTCGTGCTCGAAACGAGCGCTCCGTGCCGCACCTCGAATGCCGGTAGCTCGAAGTCGGGCCTTCCTGCGGCAGAGGTCCGGAGGCGCGCAAGCATTCCCTCGAAACCTGGAGCTCTATCATCGGAGAGGTAGGCCGCGAGCCGACCGGCCGTGACGGCCCCCGCTCGAAGTCCACGTGCGATCTCGCCTCCAAGCCGAAACCCGCGCCCGAAGGTCGTTCGCAGTTCCGGAGACAGAAGATCCGAGTCAAAGGCGGCCGTCCCCCGGTCGACCCACTCATCCCCGACCACCAGGGCCCCCTCGAGCGCCTGCCGTTCGCGCTCGGGGAAGCGTGATGGATCGAGATCGGTCCCGCCGAGGACGACGATCGGCAGGCGTGACTCCGCGATCGCGCGCAGCCAAAGAGCCGACTCCCGGGGAGGGCCGGCGAGCAGGATCGCTTGCGCATCTTTCTTCCCGAGGTCGGCCACCTCGCTTGCATAGTCCGTCCGGCCAGGTGCGTAGCGGATCGGCAGTCCCGGGCGCCGGAGTGCGTCCAGGGCATCGCCGAAGGCTCGCGCCAGTTCCACGTTTCCTCCCGTTTCGGGGAGGGCGATCGCAACGCGTCGGAGCTCAGGGTGTGTCGAGACCAGGCGAGCCAGTACGCGGGCTCGCTGCCACTCGGGCGGCCGCGTGGTCAAGGCGCGTATCGGGAGTTCCGAGGGTTGGTACGAAGTTCGACCCGCAACATCCCAGTCGCCGTTCGAGATCGCCAGCGTCGAATCGAACCGGGCTCCCGGAAGGCGGAACGAGAGGGGTCCGGGGTCCGGGAACCAGCCCGAGCTGGAGTACCTGGCGTCGTCGAACTCCCAGTCCGTTTCGGATGCAGCACGTGCGTCGATTGCGAGAATGCGCAGGGCGCGTGCGCTCGCGAGCGCGAACTCCGCGGTCTCGGCGTCTTGCGGCACGACCAGAACTCCCGAATTGCGCGACAGCTCCCAGTCGAACATGCCGGGCATGCCGGTGATGGGGCCGGTCTGTTCGAGCCGGCTGACGATCACGCGCGCGGAATCGGGGCCAAGGGCACGCGCGATCCCGGCGCGCATTCCGCGCTCGAACGTGCGCGATAGATCCGAGCGACCGCGCTCGATGGTCGCAAGCAAGGCCAGGCGAAAGACACTGCGTGACGTGGCCCCCGCCGACCAGCTCGCCGCACCGATGATTCGATGATCGCAGTCGACCGCCTTCTCGCCGAGGTTCATCGCATGCCAGGATGCATCGCGGCAGTCCGCGGCCGCGTCCGCCATCGCCCAGGTCTGCCACGGATCCCTGGAGTCTTTGGCCCCGTCGATCAGGCGCTTCTCGAAGGTCCGGCTGATGATGGGATGGACGTTGTAGCCCGCGAGGGCGGCGAGTCCTCCGGCTTCGAGGTGATCGCATCCATCCTCGAGCTGGTGTTCGAGCGCGGGGCGGTCCCGCAGAGGTGCGCCGCCTTCCCGAGCCAGGCCCCAAAGGGCAAGAGACGAGTAGGCCAGCCAGTCGGCCTGGCTCTTCGCGGTTGCCTTCAGCTCCCGCATCCGCGCCGTTTGCGCGGGGCCAAAGCTCGGCGGCCCGCCCTGGGACGCCGCTGCCGGCGACGCGATCAATGGGCCGGCGAGCAGCAGCGCGGACGCGAGCGTCCGAACGCGCAGGCGCATGCCGCTACGGGTTGTACTTTCCGAAGTCTTCGGGATCGAGGTTCTCGAGGAAGCGCCTGAGTTCCTGCGCCTTCTCCTCGTCGGTGGGCTCTTCCTGCTCGCCGGGCTCGGCCAGCAGCTTCTCGTTGACGAAGATCTCGGCGCCGCAGCGCAGCGCGACCGCGATCGAATCGCTGGGCCGGGCATCGATCGAGACCACCTCGCCGTCCCGTTCGATCACCAGGTTGGCGAAGAACGTGTTCTCGCGCAGGTCGGAGATCACGACGCGCGTGACCTTGGCCTTGAGGCCCTCGACGATCGTGGCGAGCAGGTCGTGCGTCAGCGGGCGGGGAAAACGTTGCCCCGCCAATTCGCGGGCGATTGCCTGCGCCTCGGCGGGGCCGATCCAGATCGGGAGCACGCGCTCCCCGTCTTTC
>JBKJOC010000411.1:0-3576 GCA_046595725.1 Candidatus Eiseniibacteriota bacterium | reverse complement strand
AAGCTCGACGCGCTCCAGATCGCCGAGCAGCTCGAGGCGCTGGGCGGCTCCCTGGGCTCGAGCTCGGGCACGGACGGCAGCTTCGTCTCGTGGCGCTCGATCAAGGACACCGCGCCCCAGGTCACCGCGCTCGCCGCCCAGGTCGTGCTCGAACCCTCGTTCCCGGCGACCGATGTCGAGCGCGTCCGCAATGACCGCCTGACGTCGATCCTCCAGCAGAAGGACTCGCCGTTCCAGACCGCGTTCCGGGTGCTCTACTCAACGATGTACGGCGAGAAGCACCCCTACGGCCACGTCGCCCTCGGCGATGACAACGCGATCAAGGCCATGACGCGCGACGAGCTGGTCGAGTTCTGGCGCAACTCCTACGCGCCGCAGAACGCCGCGCTCGTGCTCGCCGGGGACCTCACGGTGGCCGAGGCCAGGAAGCTCGCCGAAAAGGCGTTCGGCAAGTGGCGCGGCACCGCGATCGAGGTCCCCCGCCCGGCGGCCGGCACGTCGATTGCCGAGCGCGTCATCATCGTCGACAAGTCGGGCGCGCCGCAGACCGCGGTCGCCGTGGCCCAGATCGGCATGGCGCGCAACGATCCGAACTACGAGAAGATGAATGTCATGAACCAGGTGCTGGGCGGCCTGTTCGCCAGCCGCGTGAACATGAACCTGCGCG
Organism: Candidatus Eiseniibacteriota bacterium; assembly: GCA_046595725.1. GTDB lineage: Bacteria > Eisenbacteria > RBG-16-71-46 > RBG-16-71-46 > DASYSL01 > JANPEF01. The sequence continues at coordinate 2,909 of JBKJOC010000411.1, read as the reverse complement.
AGAAGCACGGCTACACCTACGGCGCGTTCTCGTTCCAGCAGGACAATCGCGGCGCGGGACCGTTCGTCGTCGGCGCCGCGGTACGCACGGACGTCACCGGTCCGGCGATCGAGGAGATGCTCAAGGAGGTCAAGGGCATGCAGGAAGCGCCGGTGACCGCCGACGAGTTGAGCCTGGCGAAGGAGTCGGTGTCGCGCTCCCTGCCGGCGCTGTTCGAGACCTCCAACAGCACGGTGGGCACGATCGGCAATCTCTACCTGTTCGAGCTGCCGCCTGACTACTACGCGGGCCTGCCGTCCCGGATCGCGAACCTGAGCGCGAACGAGGTCCAGGGCGTCGCCAGGAACTTCCTCAAGCCCGACCAGATGAAGGTGATCGCGGTCGGCGATCGCGCGGTGATCGAGCCCCAGATCCAGAAGCTCAACCTGGGGAAGATCATCTACCGCGGGGCGGACGCCAAGCCGCTGGCGGTCGCGCCCTAGCTTCGCCGCATTCCGGAATCACGGGCGGGCGGGACATCGGTCCCGTCCGTTTTTTTTACGCGGGTGCGGCGGGTGCGGCGGCCGCGGGGGGCGCGGCGTCGCGATCGAACAGGAGACCGAACGCCCCGAGCAGCGAAACCAGGACGAGCAACGCGAACCAGCCGAGGGCCAGCGCCAGCGCCGGGCCCTCCTCGAGCCCCACCCGTCCAAAGAAGTACACGTAGGCGGCCTCGCGAATGCCGGCCCCGCCCGGCGTGATCGGGATCTGCGCCGCCAGCAGCACGAGGGGCACCGCGGCGCATACCGTGGTCCATGTCAGGGGCAGCGCAAAGCCGCGCGCCAGGAGGACATTGACCAGCAGCAACCATGAATGATTGGCGAGCGACAGCAACACCGTGCCCGGGATCGCGCCGTGAAGGCGCGACATCGCGTCGGCCGGGAACGCCTTCCGCATGCGGTCCCCCATGCCCCGGCCCGGGATCTTGTCGAGCACGCGCGCCACCCACTCGGGGCCACCCGGCAGCCAGAGCGCCGCGAGCCCGCCCAGCCCGGCGAGCGCGCCAAGCCCGAACACCAGCGCCCACGGCCGCGTCGCCGGGTGCGCCGCCACGAAACCCGCGCCCAGGAGCAGCAGCGCGAGGAGCCCGATCGCGCGTTCGAGCAGGATCGTTGCGGCGCCACGCGCCAGGCCCGCGCCGCTGACGCGGACGCGAGCAACGCGGTAGACGTCGCCCCCCACGCCTGTGGGGATGAACAATCCGAGAAACAGGCCCGCGCCATAGACCGAGAGGCTTCGCCCGAACGACCACGTCGAGCCCGCCGCCTTGAGCAGCCGGAACCAGCGCCAGGCGGCGGTGAATTGCGAGAGCACGATCGCCAGCACTGAGAGCGCGAGAAAGCGCACGTCCGCCGCCCGCAGGGTGCGCGCGAACTGGGCAAAATCGACGCGCTTGAAGATCCACCACAGGAGCCCGCCGACGATCGCGACGCGCAGCGCGATCGACAACCACGCGGGAATGAGCGGGGACTTGCGGGGCGGGTTCATGGTCATGGGGCGGGACACTACCACGAGCGGACGCTTGCGCTAGGCGCGAAGCTCTTCCTTCTCCTCGCGGCGGGGCCCGTACCAGACGCCGAGCCCCTTGCGGCTCTTGAGCGCTCCCGGCCCGAGAAGGCCGATCCTCGCCATCACGCCCAGCACTTCGAGCGCGGAATGGGTGCGCAGCTTGCGGCCCGAAGTCACCACCCGATCCGGGAGGATGACGAAACGCCCCCGCCGGCGGAGCGCCAGGCTCAGGACGATTTCCTCCCCGGCGTAGAGGGTCGGGTCGAACCCGCCCGCGGCCTCGAACGCCGCGCGCGTGCAGAAGAAGAAACAGCCGGCCGCCAGGCCGCCGCGCATGAGCACGTCGAGCAGCAGCAGGATCGGTCGCGTGTAGAGGGGCAGGGCGCCGTCGAAGCGCATGAGGGCTCCGCCGCCCACCGCGCCTTGTTCGAGCGCGCTCAAGGCCGCGGCGACCACCCCAGGTCCCACCAGGGTGTCGGCGTCGACGAAGACAAGATGCTCGCCGGTTGCGGCATGGGCTCCCGCGTTCCGCGCCCGCGCGATCTGGCGGAACTGCGCGGCGACAACACGCGCTCCGGCCTGGCGGGCCCGTGCGGCCGTGCGGTCGCCCGAGGCGTCGTCGACGACGATGACCTCGTACGGCCTGCCGAGTGCGCGCGCCGCGGCGTGCACGGCCTCGATCGTGTGCGCGATCGAGCATTCCTCGTCGTGGGCGGGGATCACGAAGGAGATCATGGGGTCGTTATCGGCGGCAGGACGAACCATCCGCAGGAATCACGGGAGCCGGCGAGGGCAAACCCGGCCCCGGGCCCGAGCCCGGATTCCTGCGGATCATGGCGCTTCAGAGGTCCCACAAGGGTAGGCCTGGAAGGCTGGCCGGTCAAGTCGGGCCACGGCCACTCCCGGCCGCGCTGGCTTTCATGGCGGCCCAGCGCTTCATGCGCAGGGCGATGTCCTTCTCGGCCCCGAACTCGGTCGGAGTGTAGAACGCACGCTCGCGCAACTCGTCGGGCAGGTAGTCCTGGGGCGCATACGCTTCGGGCGCGTCGTGCGCGTAGCGATAGCCCTCGCCATAGCCCATTTCCTTCATGAGGCCGGTCGAAGCGTTCCGGATGTGGAGCGGAACGGGCGCAGCCGGCGTCGCCTTCGCGGCTTCGAGGGCCTCGCCCCACGCCCGGTAGACACGGTTGGACTTGGGACAGGTGGCCAGGTAGACCGCCGCCTCGGCGAGCGCGAGTTCTCCCTCGGGGCTTCCGAGCATGTGATACGCCTCGCGCGCTGCGAGCGCGATCCCGAGCGCCAGGGGATCGGCCAGGCCCACGTCCTCAGAGGCGAAGCGGATCGAGCGCCGGGCAATGTAG
>JBKJOC010000310.1:0-3628 GCA_046595725.1 Candidatus Eiseniibacteriota bacterium | reverse complement strand
TACCACGACGCCTACTGGTACCCGTTCGTCGGCAAGCCGCGCGTCGAGAAGATCCTCGAGAGCGATTGGGGCAAGCTGTTCAAGTCGTACGGCCAGGGCAAGACCGTGGTCGACGATGGGGCGGAACAGCCCGTACTGGAGCCGTAGCAGCGATGGCATGAGTTCTGGGCAGAGCGTCGGGATGGGTCCGACCTCTGCCAAGTCGATCGGTTCGCGCGGATCTCATCAAAGGGCTGCCCGGGCGGATGGTCGCGCGTCGGACGGTCTGGCCCGGACTTGCCTGGCAACATGCTGATTGCACGAATCGAATCCCCGTTGCCGGCGCAGCATCAGCTCGGAGTTCCGCCGCGTCCCTCTCGCTTTGCCATCATGAACTCCCGCCCCAGGGCCCGCTCCGCCTCGAGTTGATTGTGCGCACGGCAGCGGAGCCGCATGCGTTCAACGGTCGCCTCTCCGCCGCGCGCGACCGGATCGACGTGATCGAATTCGAGAAACCTGCGCGCCGCGCAGCGATGCCCCGTGTTTCCCACGAACGTGCACTGGCCACCGTCGCGCTCCCAGACCGCACGGCGGACGTGCGCGGGGACGGTGCGCAGCCCCGCGGCGGGACGCGCATGGGCCTGCGGGCTTCGGGTCGCCGCGAACTTCCTCCTTTCGTAAAAGGGGACCGAGACGTCCAGCATGCAGGAGAAGACCCGTTCCACTTCGCCGGTGGGCACGGCGTGGCTGAGCAGGTCCTGCAGGTGTCGGAATCGGTCGTGATCCGACGTCGGGATCGAGAACTGGAGCATGTAGCGCTGGGCCGAGAGCGGCTGAACGCGACTCGGGATCGGAGGCGGCTCCACCCGCCCCGGGGCGGGTGACGCGGCCAGTTCGAAAGGCGGTTCCATCCGCCCCGGGGCGGGTGCCGGGGCGAGTGACGGGACGGGCACGGAACGCGGCTCCACCCGTCCCGGGGCGGATGACGGGTCCGACACCGAAGACGACTCCACCCGCCCCGGGGCGGGTGGCCGAAGCGCGGAGATTCCTTCGTCGAGGCGCATGGCCTCCGGCAGTGGAAAGCGCTCGGCGAGCAAACGTTCGATCTGCCACTTGCGGCGGCGGGAGGCTGCGGCGACCAACTCCTGCGCGTTCGCCGCCGTCAGGTGGGGCGCGAGCATCCGGATCGCCGACAGGTGGATGCGGCCGTCCGCGATCGCGTCCATGAGAAATGGGAACGCCCGGGCGATCCTTGCCGCCTGGATGCGGTTGCAGGCTACGTCCTCCGAGAAATGCAGTTCCCGGACGCAGAACTCGAACAGGGATGGGAAGCCGGCTTCGCGGTAAAGCCTTCGCCGATCCACCTCGGCGAGGTAGAGCAGCAGGCTGGCGATCGTGGTTCGATCGTGCGCGGCGAGTGCGGAGAGATCACGCATCACCACGGCGTTGCTCAGGTGCGACACAGCGCGCATCGGGCACCGTTTCGCGGGGGCGAGACGGAGACATCCTACTCCGGGCGTGGGACAAACAATGAGTTCCAACAAGAACGGGCCGCGGCTGGGATGCCGCGGCCCGTCTTGTCTGGCGGTGCGAGGCGCCCCAGGGGGGCGCCCCGCCCGATGCGCGCCTAGCGGCCGAGCAGCACCTTCTGGCGGTGCAGCTCGCCGTCGATGTTGAGCACGACCAGGTACATGCCGACCGGGGCGCGGCGACCCGACAGGTCGGTGCCGTCCCAGGTGACGGTGTGGTTGCCGGCCGGCTTGACGCCGTCCGTCAGCGTGCGCACGAGGCGGCCCGCCGCGTCGAAGACGTTGAGGCGAACCGTCGACGCCTTCGGCAGGCCGAGGGCGAATGCCGTCGAGGCGCCGAACGGGTTCGGGCGCGCCGGGGCGAATGAGATCGCCGTCGGCAGCGGGCTTCCGTTGGTGACCGCGACCGGCCCGTGCCAGATCGTGCCGCCGTCGAGCGCGATTTCCTCGAGCCAGTAACGCACCGGTCCGTTCGCGACGTAGGCGTCGAAGTACGAGAAGTCAGGTCCGCCCGTGAGGATGGACTCGGAGACGCGCGTCCGGCCGGTGTTGCCTTCCTCGCGATAGACGCGGAAGCCCTGGTAGGAGAACGCGTCGGCCATCGACCAGTGCAGCATCACGCCACCGTCGCGACCCTCGGCCTCGAGCTCCGCGAAGCGCGTCGGCACGCCGCAATCCACCATGATCGCCGTCTCGCAGATCATCGGCGGCAGCGTGGGATCCTGGTCCGCCCGGAAGATGATCGGCTTGAGGAATCCGCACGGCGCGTCGGCCGGCACGTTGCAGACGATCGCGATGCATCCCGTGCTGTTCGCCGGCACCGTGAGCGTCCCGTTGATCGGTCCGCACCAGCCGTTCTGGTTCTCGATGTGCCAGTTGAACGTCGCCGCCAGCGATGCACAGTTGTTGATGCAGAACTGCAGCGTGGTGGAGGTTCCGCGCGTGACCGTGGTCACGGGCGGGCACTCGACGGTCCCACAGGTGAACGCGCACGACGCCCACACGGTCGCCCACTGACCGTCCTCGGTCGTGGTCCCGACGGTCGTCGGGTTGCCCCGCACGTCGGCCCACTCGTTGAACGTCCAGAACGTGCGGTCATCGGACGGGTCGACGCACATGCCGGTGTAGTCGCCCCAGCGATTCCTGCCCGTGCTCCCCGAGGTGAACGTGCGGACGTAGGAATCGACGCCCGGTCGGATGTTCACCGACGGCTGCAGCGTGCCCGGAAGATCGGCCGGCTGGCGGCCGGCAAGGCCCGCGCTGGCATAGATCGAGGGCGCGAAGAGCGCGTAGGAGAGCTTCATCTCGTCGAGCGAATTGACCGCGATGCCCGACCACGCGGTCATCGCGCCGGCGGCGATGTCGTTCGCGCCTGCCTCGCCATGGTCGGCAAGGACGAGCACGCCGGCGGGCGAGGCGCTCGAGGTCACCAGGGCGGTGCTGATCCGCCACCAGTGGGTCGTCGTCTGCCCGGCGTCGGGGCCCGCCAGCGGCAGCGTGGTCGCCGTGCACCACAGGTTGTTGTTCCGCCACACGGCGTCGTACATGCGGCGATCGCCGGTCTCGATGGGAATCGCCGAGCCCAGCTGCGGTCCCTTCGGGAGCGCCAGCGCGATGTTGTCGATCGTGCCGGTGTTGACGAACTCGCCCTTGAAGTAAGGTCCGCCCACGCTGCCCGTGGGGTCGTCCACGCGCACCACCTGGACGAACTCGGAAATGCCGTCGTTGAGGCCGCTGTAGGACACGAGGTAGGTGCCGACGCCGGGTGAGGCTCCAGCCGCGCCGAACACGAGCGCCGGCATGGTCGTGGTCGCGACGCTGCCCGGCACGGCCGCGTAATAATCGTGCAGCGTATGGATCGGCGCGCCGCCGGCGTAGAACGGCGCCTTGTGCACGATCCACAGGCGGGCCCCGGCGAAGGTTCCGCCCGTGAAGCGGAACTGGTTGGTCGTGATGTAGATGACGTCCTCGTCCACTTCGAGACCCGGATAGTCGGCAAACGTCGCCGCGGCCGCGATCGTGAGCTGCGAATTGATCGCGTAGTAGTACCAGTCGGCGGTGGTGGCGGACGCCGGAGAATTGGTCTTGGAGACGGCGACCAGGATGCGCGAGGCGGTCGG
>JBKJOC010000242.1:0-2657 GCA_046595725.1 Candidatus Eiseniibacteriota bacterium | reverse complement strand
GCGCGGCAGCACGTGCATGTAGCCGTCGGCGTGCAGCGCCCCCGCCTCGAGCAGCGCGCGCGCGTCGTACGCGTACTCCATGCGTTCGCGGGCGTCGAGCACGCGCGGAGCGTCGTCGGCGAGCGCCAGCATGGCGCGCGGCGGCAGCTTCCAGCGATAGTAACCGGCCGCACCGGCATTGGGAGCCACCCAGTCGATCTTCGCAACACCCAGGTCCATGACCTCGCTCGCCCCGTTCAGCATCACGTTGCGGGTCTTGACCCCGGTCCCGTCGTCGAACTTGAGGATGAGCGGGATCTTCCAGGTCTGGGCCGCGGGGCGCGCGGCGCCGGCGGGCAGAAATCGTTCCTGCGTCAGGCGCACCTTGCCGCCCCCGAGGGGCTCGACGGTGACGAGCGGAAGTCCCGGCTGGTCGAGGAAGCTCGACATCGGACCGGCCACGTCCCGCCCTGTCGCCTGCGACAGCGCGGTGAAGAGGTCCGACGCGGTCGCGTTGCCCCAGGCATGAGACGCAAGGTACTGGCGCACGCCGGTCCGGAACGCGTCCTCCCCCGCCCAGCGCTCGAACATGCCGAGCAGGGTCTGGCCCTTGTTGTACGCCAGCACGTCCGCTGATTGCAGCAGGTTCGTGAACGAGGTCACCGGCTGCCGGATCGTGCGCGTCGTGAGCTTGCCGTCGGTGTTCATCGCCTCGTCGGCATCGGACACCTGCCGCAGGTCGGTCCCGAACTCGGGAAACACCTGGTGCATCACTTTCTCCCCCATCCACGAGGCGAACGACTCGTTGAGCCACAGGTCGTCCCACCACTCCATGGTCACGAGGTCGCCAAACCACATGTGCGCCAGCTCGTGCGCCGTGACCGAGACCTGCGAGCGGCGCTGCAGCGTGGTGGCGCGCGCGGGGTCGAGCAGCAACAGCCGATCGGCGAACGTGATCTGCCCTGCGTTCTCCATCGCGCCCGGCCAGAACTCCGGCACCGCGACCAGATCGAGCTTGTCGTACGGATAGGGCCGACCGAAGTAGGACTCGAGTGCCGACACCAGCATGGGGGTGATGCGCGCGGCCTCGCCCGCCAGGTGCGACGCGCCCTTGACGGTGACGACCCGGCCCGGCACCGCGAGGCCCACGATCGGGATGGTTTCGAGCGGGCCGGTCGAGAGCGCGATCAGGTAGGACGGCAGCGGCCTGGTGGTCTTGAAGACGACGGTCTTGCGCCCGCCCTCCGTCGACTCGCTCGCGATCTGCGTGTTGCCCACCACGAGGTTTTCCCCGCGTGCGACCACCGTCAGGTTCCAGGGGATCTTGAATGCCGGCTCGTCGAAGCACGGGAAGGCCTCGCGCGCGTCGTCGGCCTCGAACTGCGTGAACGCGTACCAGTCGCCCCCGCTTTTGAGGCGATAGAGACTCGTTGCCTGGGTGTTGAAGTCGTTCCTGAACGCGATCGCCAGCTCGTATTCGCCCGGGCGAATGGTGCGTGGCGCGCGCAGGGACAACAGCCCGTGCTCCCCGGACTTCGGCACGAGCGCGATCGGCGCGCCCCGAGGCTGGCCGCCGGCATCGAGCGCGGTCAGTGTCGCCCTACCGAGCGTCATGTCCTCGGCGTGGAGGCGCACGTCGGGGGTGGCGCGCCGCACCGTAAGCCGGATGACGACCCTGCCCGAGTAGTCCGGAAGCGAGGGATCGACCTCGAGACGCACGTCCTCGCGCGTTGGCCGTATGGCGTCGCCGAGACGGAAGCCCGTTGCGCCCCGAGGCGCCGGCGCGCGCCTGTTCGCGGGGCGCACGGAAGCCGCGAGCGCGGCGGAGATGCCGACGCAGGCAGCGAGGCCCAGGGCGAAGGCGGCGACCTGACCGCTGCGAATCCAGGCGCGTTCCATGGCGGCTTCACTCCGGGGCTTGAGGAAAAAGCGGGCAGTCATCAGGCGGAGCGTTTCAGTTCCTCGATCAGTTTCGAGAGCACCTGCTTCGCGTCGCCGAACAGGAACGAGGTCCGCGGAGCATAGTAGAGCTCGTTGTCGATGCCCGCGAAGCCGGCATTGAGGCTGCGCTTGACCAGCAGCACGTGGCGCGCCTTGTCGGCGTCGAGGATCGGCATGCCGTAGATCGGACTGGCCCGGTCGTGGCGCGCGGCCGGGTTCACCACGTCGTTCGCGCCGATCACGAGCGCGACGTCCGTGCGCTCGAAGTCGGCGTTGATCTGCTCGAGGTCGAAGAGCTGGCTGTAGGGCACGTTCGCCTCTGCCAGCAGCACGTTCATGTGTCCGGGCATGCGCCCCGCCACCGGGTGGATCGCGTACTTGACGTCGACGCCCCGCGCGGCGAGCAGGTCTGCCAGCTCGCGCGTGACATGCTGCGCCTGCGCGACCGCCATGCCGTATCCGGGCACGATGATCAGGCTTCCGATGTTCGAGAGCAGCACCGCCGCATCCTCGCTCGAGAGGTCGCGCACGGGCCGTCGCGCGCGCGCCGCCGCATCGCCCGTGGCGGGTCCGGCCGGGTCGCCCGCACCCATCGCGCCGAACAGGACGTTGCCGAGCGAGCGGTTCATCGCCTTGCACATGAGCTGGGTCAGGAGCATGCCGGAGGCGCCGACGATCGTGCCCGCGATCAGGAGCGCGACATTGCCCAGCACGAAGCCGGTCGCCGCGGCCGCGAG
>JBKJOC010000220.1:0-2907 GCA_046595725.1 Candidatus Eiseniibacteriota bacterium | reverse complement strand
CGGAGCGTTGTCGATCGAGCCGTAGTCCCGAACCAGGATCTTCGGGTTGTTCTGCGAGAGCACCATCGTGATCGCCGCCGTCAGCGTCGTCTTGCCGTGGTCCACGTGTCCGATCGTCCCGACGTTCACGTGCGGCTTGTTCCGTTCGAACTTCTGCTTGGCCATTGGACTGTCTCTCCCCTGTGCGAACCGAACCCTGCCGGCGGCACGACGACGAATTGCGACGACGAGACAAACGCCGCCTCACGCGCTTCCGGATCGGAATCGCGAAGACGAACGCTCGACCGGTCGAACCTGACCGGAGCCCGCGACGAGCGCGGGCTTGGAGCAAGCCCCGAAGGGCGGGGTGCTAGCCCTTGACCTTCGCCACGATCTCCTCCGCCATGCTCTGCGGAAGGGCCTCGTAGCGGGAGAACTGCATGGAGTACACCGCGCGTCCCTGGCTCATCGAACGCAACCGGGTGGAATACCCGAACATCTCCGCCAGGGGCACCGAAGCCGCGATGACACGCGCTTCCGAGCGCTGGAACATCCCGCCGATTCGGCCGCGCCGGGAGGTCAGGTCGCCAATCACGTCTCCCATGTACTCGTCCGGCACCACCACCTCGACATCCATGATGGGCTCGAGCAACCTGGGCTTCGCCTTCTCGGCCAGTTCCTTGAAGGCGTACATGCCGGCGATCTTGAAGGCCATCTCCGAGGAGTCGACATCGTGGTACTGCCCGTCGACCAGGGTGACCTTCACATCCACCACCGGATACCCGGCGATGACACCATTCTCCAGAGACTCCTCGACACCCTTTTCCACGGCCGGCCAGTACTCGCGCGGAATGCGGCCACCCGTGACTTCGCTGACGAACTCGAAACCCTTGCCGACTTCGGTCTGGGGCTCGAGGCGCAGGGCCACGACGGCGAACATGCCCTTGCCGCCGGTCTGCTTGATGAAGCGATACGTGCCCTCGGTCACCTGCGTGATGGTTTCCTTGTAGGCGACCTGGGGCTTGCCGACGTTGGCCTGCACGCCGAACTCGCGCTTCATGCGGTCGACGATGATCTCGAGATGCAACTCGCCCATGCCGGCGATGATCGTCTGGTTGGTCTCCTCGTCGGTGCGCACCCGGAATGTCGGGTCTTCCTCCGAGAGACGCTGCAGGGCGGTCGCCATCTTCTCCTCGTCGACCTTCGACTTGGGCTCGATCGCGACATGGATCACCGGCTCGGGGAAGTGCATGGTCTCGAGCGCGACCGGGTACTCGGTGTCGCACAGCGTCTCGCCGGTGGTCACCTTGCGCAGGCCGATCGCGGCCGCGATGTCACCGCAGAAGACCTCGTTGATCTCGTCGCGCTTGTTGGCGTGCATCTGGACAATTCGTCCGATGCGCTCGTTCGAGCGCCGGTTGGCGTTCAGGACGGTCGAACCGGTCGTGATCTTGCCCGAGTAGACGCGGAAGAACGTGAGCTTGCCGACGTACGGGTCGGTCATGATCTTGAACGCGAGCGCGGCGAACGGCTCGTCGTCCGAGGGCTTCCGGCTGACGTGCTCGGTGGTGTAGGGATCGTGTCCCTCGACCGGCTTGACATCGACGGGCGCCGGCAGGAAGTCGACCACCGCGTCGAGCAGGCGCTGGACGCCCTTGTTCTTGAAGGCCGAGCCCAGCAGCACCGGGTTGATCTTGCCGGCGAGCGTGCCCGCGCGAATGCAGCGCTTGAGCTCCTCGGTCGTCGGCTCCTGGCCCTCGAGGTACTTGTGCAGGACGGCGTCGTCGAACTCCGCGACCGCCTCGACGAGGTGGTGGCGATGCTCGCCGGCCATCTTCTGCAGGTCCCGCGGCACCGGACCCAGGTCGAACTTGGTGCCGCTCGGGTCCTCGATGTAGGTGATGGCCTGATTCTCGACCAGGTCGACCGCGCCCAGAAATTGATCGCCCAGCGTGATCGGGATCTGCAGCGGCACCGGACGGGCGCCCAGGCGATCCTTCATCATCTGGAGCACGTTGAAGAAGTCCGCGCCCACGCGGTCCATCTTGTTGACGAACGCAATGCGCGGAACGTTGTAGCGATCGGCCTGGCGCCAGACGGTCTCCGACTGGGGCTCGACTCCGCCCACGGCGCAGAACACGGCGACTGCGCCGTCGAGGACGCGCAGCGAGCGCTCGACCTCGACGGTGAAGTCCACGTGACCGGGGGTGTCGATGATGTTGATGCGGTGGTCGAGCCACTCGCACGTGGTCGCTGCCGACGTGATGGTGATGCCACGCTCGCGCTCCTGGTCCATGAAGTCCATGGTCGCAGCGCCTTCGTGCACCTCACCAACGCGGTGAATGCGCCCCGTAAAAAAGAGAATCCGCTCGGTCAGCGTGGTCTTGCCGGCATCGATGTGGGCCATGATGCCGATATTGCGATAGCGATCGAGCGATACCGTACGTGCCACTTGGATTGTCCTGCCTTCGTCGTTGAGTCCAGACCGAACCACCACCCGCCTTTCCATGGAGGAAATTCGTAGGTGGAACACCGCGCCGGCCACCCCGTCGGGGTTCGGCGACCCTCGGAGCTTCCGCGGGGCCGGGCGGTCGTTCAGGTACCTGCTGCTGCTGTTACCAGCGGTAGTGCGCGAAGGCCTTGTTGGCTTCCGCCATCTTGTGCGTGTCCTCGCGCTTCTTGACCGCGCCGCCGCCGTTCTTGCTGGCGTCGAGGATCTCGGCCGCGAGCTTGTCGAGCATCGTCTTCTCGCCCCGGCCACGGCCGAAGGTGATGAGCCAGCGAATCGCGAGCGCAGTACGGCGCTCGGGACGCACCTCGACCGGCACCTGGTAGTTGGCGCCGCCGACGCGCCGGCTCTTGACCTCGAGCACGGGCTTGACGTTGTTCATGGCCGACTTGAGGACCGTCATCGCGTCCTGGCCCGAG
>JBKJOC010000149.1:0-12194 GCA_046595725.1 Candidatus Eiseniibacteriota bacterium | reverse complement strand
TGTAGGGCGGCAGGAACAGGTCGTTCAGGTCGTCGAACGGAATCACCGAGTTCGCGATCGTCACGCCCGAGAGATCCATGAAGAAGATCTTGGCGTCCTTCGCCATGCCGTCGAGGGCAGAGATGCCCGCGGTCACGCTGTCGTTGCCCACCATCGAACCCGCGGTGTGCGAGCCGTGATAGCTGTTCGCGCCGCCGTGATCGCCGAACGCCACCGCCGGGCTGGTCGAGCCCTTCTTGTAGGCGATGATCTTGCGATGCGTCGGGTAGTCGCCGAAGTCGGTGATCATCAGCGCCGGGTCCCGGAACATGTTGTGGGTGACGTCGATCCCCGAGTCCGAGGTCATGACGACCTGGCCGAGCCCGCGCAGCCCCATGTTCCACACCCGGTAGTCGAGCGAGGTGTTGGTCTGGACGACCCACGCCGCATTGGCGTTGAACGCCGTCTTGATGGCGACCGGCTCGACCCAGGCGACCTCGGAGAGCGCGGCCACGTCGGCCAGGCCGGCCGCGGGCGCGCGGAAGCGCAGGATCTTGTTGACGCCGTTGTCATTGACCGCCTCGACGGTCGCGCCGAGCTGACCCAGCGCCGACGCGATGGCGCGCGTGTCCGCGTCCGGGAAGAGCAGGGCCATGTACTGACCGGTCACGGGCACGCTCGAGTCGGTGAGCAGCGGGCTCATCTTGTAGGCCGGCTGATAGTCGCCGATCCAGAGCGCGCGGCCCTCGGCTTCGTACTTTGCGCGCGCGGACGGCGCCATGCGAACGAGGTAGGCCTGGTCGGGCACGTAGGCCACGACTGCGCCGCCGGCCCGAGCGAGCGCGGCGCGCTCCTCGTCGGAGGGCGGTGCGGCGAACTGGACCAGGTAGGGGCGCGGGCTGTCGGCCAGCGCCGGATCGAGCGGCATGACGCGCGCGCTCGAGCCCTCGAGCGCGACCAAAGGGGCGCCGTCGACCGTGGGGGCGAAATTGAAGCCCGAAGACAGCCGGATCCGCGGCGCCGCGCTCGCGAGCACGTTTGCCTGGCCCTTGTCGGTGGCGCCGAGCAGGCCACGGCGCGACTCGAGCAGGTAGGGCGAGGGGGCGACCCGGTTGGTGAAGCGGGGGAGGACGGTGAACGAGCGCACGGCGCTCGTGCGCAGGCGGCCGGTGGTCCGGCTCACGGTCGCGACGGTCCACCAGATCTCGGTCGGACGCGTCAAGTCGAGGGCGAGCGCGTCAAAAGCCACGAGGCCGCTGGCGGCATCGGCCCGCTTGAAGGCGGCGCCTTCCGGCACGCTCGTCCAGCTGGCTGGGTCGAAGGGCTCGGCGGCGGCGACGACCCACGCCGCCGACACGTCGCCCGGCAGCTCGACGGCAAAGCGTGCTTCGCCCGCGTTCAGGTGCTCGCCGTCGGCGGGAGCGACCGGCCGGGCACGCCCGGCGTCGTTGGCGTCCTCGAACCGCACCGCCGCATACGCACTCGTCACCGAGAGGACCGGCTGGAGGAGGAAGCTGGCAAGGACCAGCCAGGTCAGGGGGCCCTGCCGGCGACGAAGCGAGCGTGAACGCATGGAACATCCTCCCGAACGGGTCAGGCGATGGAGAAATCGACCTCGGAGATGCAAGGCAGGGCGACCATGGCGGGAGAGCGCGCCCTGAAGCCCGGCGATGATACCATGATGCCGGACGGCCCAGTTCGATGCAGAGTGCCCGGTTTCGGGTTCGCGGAACCCGATTCCGGGCCTTCAGCCGGCCGGCCTTCCGGTCGAAGACAGGACCAGCCATGCGCCCCGTGCCCGTGTCCCCGCTGCTGCTCGCCGCCGGCCTCTGCCTGGGTCTTCCCGCGGCGTGCGTGGCCTTGGGCCCGCCCTCTCATGTCGTGATGGCAGGCGGGGCGCAGGACACCCTGGCCCATGAATGGCGACAGGTCTTCCCGGTCGCGATCGCCGAGCTCGAGAAGAACCACTGGGTCATCCAGCGGGCCGACAGCACCGCGCCCAGCCTTCGCCTGGTGACGCGCTGGAAGCCGCTCAAGCACACGCTCGCCCGCATCTTCCTCGGCGATGTCATGGCCCGCTGCGTGGTCGACTTCGAGCCGCTCCCGGACGGCCGGACCGTGGTCCGCATGCAGGGCGGCCTCGCCAGCGCCGAGGACATCGACGGCAATCCCGGCTACCCGGCCGCGCAATCGACCTATCGCCGGGCCGCCGAGAAGTGGCTCGCCGGCGTCCGCCAGGCCTTGGCCGCTCCCCCCGGCTGAGACTTGTGGTAGATTCGGCGGCGCTCCCGGCCATCGAGGCCCTCCAAACCACCCGCCATGGAGGTTTCGCATGAAGCGATCTGAACGTCCCCTGGTTCTGAGCTCGACATTAATGGCCTTCGCGCTGGCGCTCGGTCTGGCTTCCTGCGCCAAGACCGCGCAGAACACGTCGAGCACGGATTCGACGACCACGACCGTGGTCCTGACTCCCGAGCAGAAGCTCGCCCGCGGCCGCTACCTCGCCGAGATCATCGGCTGCAACGACTGCCATACGCCGGGCGCGCTCTACGGAACGCCGGACCTGACGCGGCAGCTCGCCGGCAGCGAGATCGGTTGGACGGGGCCGTGGGGAACGAGCTACGCGGCGAACCTGACGCCGGATTCCTCGACCGGCATCGGCACCTATTCCGAAGACGAGATCGTCACGGCGTTCACCAAGGGCGTGAAGAAGAGCGGCGCCCCCGTGCTGCCGCCCATGCCCTGGCCGAACTTCGCGCGCATGACGGCCGAGGACGCCCACGCGATCGCTGCCTACCTGAAGAGCATCCCGGCGATCGTCCACGCGGTGCCGCAGAACCTGGCGCCCGGCCAGCGCGCCGCGGTCGCGCTGATCTTCCCGCCGCCGCCGGCGTGGGACGCGCCCAAGAGCCCGCCGCCCACGTTGACTCCGGCTACGCCGCCTGCGGGTTCGGCGGCTCCGGGTCCGGCGCCCTCGGACACGATCTAGTTGAAGGTTTGAGCCGGGGTCCGCTTGCCGCGGGCTCCGGTTCAGTCGCCCTTGACGTTCAGCACCTGCCCGAGCACGTGGTCGACGCGCACGAGCTCCCGGCTGCGCTCGATCACGGTGTCGATGTCCTTGTAGGCGCCCGGCAGCTCGTCGATCAGGGCGTTGGAGTGGCGGCACTCGATCCCCTTCATCGCGACCTCGAAATCGCCCATCGTGAAGCGGCGGCGGGCCTCGTTGCGCGAGAAGCGCCGGCCCGCGCCATGGGGCGCCGAATCGTAGCTCTGCGCGTCGCCGCGGCCGGTCACGATGTAGCTCCTGGTGCCCATCGAGCCCGGGATCACGCCCCTCTGGCCGTCCTTCATCTGGATCGCGCCCTTGCGCGTGATCCAGACCTCCTCGCCGAAGTGGACCTCCTTCTGCGTGAAGTTGTGATGGCAGTTGATGCGCTCGACCTCGATCTCAGGGGCCAGCTCGGCATCGCCACGGACGTGCCGCGCGACCTGCGCCATGACGCGATCCATCATCTCGTCGCGATTCATGCGGGCGAACGACTGTGCCCAGGTCAGGTCGGCGAGGTAGGCGTCGAATCCGGGCGTGCCCTCGACCAGCCACGCGAGGTCGGGATCGGGCAGCTTCTCGCCGCGCCGTCGCGACTCGTCCTGCGCCTGCCTTATATAGCGCTGGGCCAGCCGATTGCCGATGCCGCGTGAGCCCGAGTGGAGCACCGCCCACACCCGCTGCTCCTGGTCGAGCGCCAGCTCGATGAAGTGATTGCCCGAGCCCAGCGTGCCGACCTCGAGCTCCCAGTTGCGATCAACCTCGTGGTAGTCGTCGCGCGGGGCCTCGCGCTTGAGCTGGTCGATGCGTCTCCGCGCGGTGCGCGTGAGCTGCTTGTTGTAGTGGCCCGCGCCCAGGGGCACCGAAGCTTCGATGTCCTTGCGCAGGGCCTCGAGACCGTCGGGCAGGTGGCTGGCTTCGAGCGTCGTCAGGACGGCGATCATCCCGCAGCCGATGTCGACGCCCACGGCGGCCGGGATCACGGCCCTCCGCGTGGGCAAAACGGTGCCGACCGTGGCACCCTTGCCGAGATGGCAGTCGGGCATGACGGCGACGTGGCGGAAGACGATCGGCAGGCCGGCCAGGTTCAGGATCTGCTTGCGGGCCGAGTCTTCGATGTCGTCAGGCGGAAGCCATGCGAGCGCACGCTCGCCAACCGGGTAGGGCATGGGAAAAGCGTAGCACGGGATGGCGGGTGGGGGGCTTCGCGCCCAACTTTGTGGACCCTCTGTACACCGTGTCCATTCCGTACACCGCCGACAAAAGTGAAGGCCCCTTGTGGCGGGGCAAATCTCCCCAACAATGAGAAAGGCCCCGGGCCGATGACCCAGAGCCTCCCGCAATATCAATGCCCAGCCGAACTAGTTCGCCGCCACTCCGGCTTCGGTCGCGATGGCCGCAGGGGCCGCATCACGCGCCGCGACCACGGCATCGATCGCGTCGCCAACGTGGCCGTTCGTGGCCGCGTGCGCCGGCATCGAGTGCAGGTACGCGTGCGCATCGTGCTCGAGCGCGCCTGCCGGCAAGTAATCCCAAAGCGGTCCCAGGTCGTGCTTGAGGCGCGCCACGTAGAACGGATGAAGCTCGGTGGACTCGCCCTCGAAGTAGGCCCGGAACGCGCGGTCGCTGTCGAGGAGACCGCGCACCGTGCGGTAGTACTTGAGCCGGCCCTGGCCCTCGGACGATTCCGCGCGCACCACGTTCATCCACTTCACGACGGCGCCCTTGTTCGCCTGGAAGCGCTTCCAGATCGCCTTCTGCGAGAACGTGTGCTGCGTGACGTCGATCACCCCGTCGTAGAAGTCAGGCCACGAGTAGTTGAGCGGCTTGACGTTCATGGCGTGGTTGTTGTTGAGGAAGTGGAACGGGAAGGGCAGCACCCGCCCGGCCTTCTGGTACTCGAGATTGAGCGGCGCGGCCCGGCCGAAGGCGGTCAGCAGCGAGTACCCGGGGAAGGTGCCCGGGCTCAGGTTGATGAATTCCTTGGTCAGCTCGAAGGGCTCACGCCCCTCGTCGCAGTCGAGTCCGAACACGAAGTTGGCCTGCACGTACGGCACGTAGCGCATGATCATGTTCACGTGGTCGGCGACCTGCCGGACCTTGTCGATGCCGCGGTTCTTGCCGGTCTTCGACTTGTTCCCGAGGTCGTACCACGACTCGACGCCGGGCAGGATCGCCTGGAACGTGTTCTTCTGGAGACGCTTGAGGTGCGGTTCGGACAGGAGCGACAGGCTGCTCTCGGCCAGGAAGTCGATGCTCCCGATGGGGACGGCCGACTCGATCGCCTCCATCGTGGGCTCGAAGCGCACCCCGAAATTCGGATCGTGCCAGCCGACTTTCGGACGCTTCATGCGCGTCCGCAGGAACTGGAGGTCTTCCTTGAGTCCCGCGAACTCGAGCGGCTGGTAGTTGACCGTCGAGTCGATGCAGAACGGGCAGGTATAGGGACAGCCCAGGCTCGCCAGCATCGGGACGAGCTTGATGGTCGGCGCCTTCTGCAGGGTCTGGTCGATGAACTTCCAGCGCTCGCGCAGGCTGGGCAGCTGCTGCGGCTGGGTCGCCGCGGCCAGGCGGCGGCCGAGCGGGCGATGCGGCGCGTGCTCCTCGAGCACGGTGCGCAGCGTCTCGCGATCGGTGAAGCCGAGTACGTAGTCGAAATACTTCTGGGAGTCCTCAGGATAGCAGCGCGCGTGCGGGCCGCCCAGCACGGTGACCGCGCCCCGCTGCTGGAACATGTTCGACAGCGCGTAGGCCACCTGGGCGCTCTGCGAGAACGCGCTGATGAACAGCAGGTCGAGGTCTTTGGGAAGTTCTTCGGACAGGTCTTCGAAGCCGGTGTAGACGACGAAGTGGACTTCGTGGCCCTCGGCCTCGCACCAGGCTCCAAGAACCTGGGGCATGATGCTCGCGAGGTTGGCGTGCATGATGCGGCCGTACAACGTGCGGGAACGTCCCCGCGCTACCAGATCGACGATTCCGATCCGTAATTTTTGCATGTCACCTCGCTGGTCGGCGTTAGAAAACCCAGCTTACGGCGGGGTCGCGCGAGGTGACAAGCTTATTTGCCACGGAAAGCCGGGCCTCACAGGCCGTCATACTTGGAATATCCCCGCAAGTTCCAGTAATCCCGCGGTTCCTCGACCTGGTAGGTGATGTGCGTGATGGCCTTGATGTGCTTGAGCCCGAGCTTGACCGGGGCCACGAGGCGGAGCGGTGCGCCGTGCGCGAGCGGCAGCTCCGCTCCCCCGAAGCGGGTCGCGAGCAGCGTCTGCGGATGGAGCGCGGTCCCGAGATCGAGCGAGACGAAGTAGGGCTCGGGCCGTCCCGCCGCATCGCGGCTGACGTCGGATCGCAGCGCGGCCCAGCGCGCGCCGGGCATCGGCGGAAACGCGCGCAGCAGATCCGCGAAGGCGAGGCCGCCCCACCACGCGACCGCGCTCCAGCCTTCGACGCACACCAGGCGCGTGACCTGTTCGCGCAGCGGAAACCGGCCCGCCAGCGCTGCGTGGTCGAACCGCTCGGTGCGGCCGGAGGCGAGCCCGCTCAATTCGAGCGCCCAGCCCTCGAGCGACTTCGGAAGCGGGGCGAGCCCATGGTAGTTCGGCTTGAGCGGCGTGACCTCCGACCGCGCGTAGGTGCGCACACGTCGGCCGGGCGAGTACAGCGCCTCGGCGATATCGTCATCGAAGGTCAGCACGCGATCGAGGAAGCGCTCGCGGTTCGTGCCGGAGAGCCCTGCGCGCGCGGCCAGCGTGTCGAGGCGATCGCGCGCCGCGCCGGGCAGGAGGCGCGCCTTCGTCCGATCCGGCAGGAGCCACCACGCGCCCGCCAGCGAGGCCAGCGTGGCCGCCCCGAAGAGGAGGAAGTCGCGGCGACTCTGCGCCGCCAGGCGGCGCACGGACGCCGGCTCGGGCGACTCGGGGTGTTCGGCAACGCGCTCCCACAGGGACGGGCCGTTTCTAGTCATGCGGCGATCCCTTCACGCGAGTCGACCAGCCCACCACCATCGATCGAAACGTGTCGAACCCGTCGGCGATCACGAGTGCGACGTGCGGCACGACGAACGAGCCCAGGATCAGCATGCATGCGAAGTGGACGATGCGCGCGCCGTCGTAGTTGACGAACAGGCGCTCAAGCCATCCGAGCTGCGACGGCTTGTGCATGGCCCAGCCCGAGAGCACGGCCAGCGCGCCGACGAGCGGCATCGCAAAATACGCGCCGCGCTGGAGCGCGTTGTACTTGGAACGCACCACCGGATGGGGCCATGGCCTCTGCAGGACTGCATGCGGTACCACGCCCAGGTAGTAGCGGATTATCGCGAATGCCTCGCCCATGTCCGCGGGGCGCGGCAATAGCGCGCGCCATCCGCCGCCTGCGACCAGCCCGACGACGTAGAGCACACCGTTGATCATGAAGACGTACGCCAGCAGCCAGTGCAGCCTGAGTGCGCCCGCGAGCTGGCCCGTGCCGAGACCGAAGTGGTCGTAGATCCAGTGGAGCGGATTGCCGCCCTTGTCCCCGAGCAAGCGCGCAATGGCGGCGCCCAGGTCGGCAACGTAGTCGCGCGAGCCCGTCACGGGGTCGGGCGCGTGCCGGAACACGGGCGCGGCCCAGTAGATCGCAAGGCCGGTCGCAATCAGGCCGAACAGGAGCGGCACGTTGAACCAGTGGCTCAGCCGGACCAGCAGGTGATGCTTCGGCACGATCAGGACCGTGCGATCGGGCGGGGGCTTCGGGCGCGGTGGTTCGGGCATGGCGGAACGATCTCGGGGTCGGGAGCGGGACGGCGCGTCGTCCATCCTACGCGGGTGGGAGGCGCGTGGGACCGGAAACCGGCGATCCGTTCGTCCGGTCGCGATTCTGAGGTTGCTGTCCGTAGGTGCGAAAGCGTTCGATCACCTTGTCCATTTCCGCGTCCCAAAGCACCGTGACCTGGCCGACCTGGAGCGCCGCGATGTACTGCGCCGCCAGCCATTCGACCTCCTCGATCAGGTCGAGCGTCGGCAGCGGACGCTGCCCGAGTGCGAGGCTGCCGTGGTTCGCCAGCAGGCACGCCGTGCGGTCGCGCAGGGCATCGACCGCATTGCGCGCCAGTTCGATCGAACCAAAAGTGGCATAAGGCGCGCAGCGGATCGAGCGGCCGCCCGCGATCGCGACCATGTAGTGGAACGCGGGGATCTCGCGGCGGGCGCAGGCGAGCGCGGTCGAGTGTCGCGGATGCGCATGGACGATCGAGTGAATGTCGGGCCGGGCGCGGTAGAGCTCGCGGTGAAGCTGCCACTCGCTCGAGGGCAGGAGGCTGCCCGTCGCCGGTGCGCCCGCGGCGTCGACGCGTACGATGTGATCGGCCGACAGCACGTCGTAGGCGACGCCCGAGGGCGTGACCAGAAAGCCCTCGCCCAGGCGCGCGCTGACGTTGCCGGACTTGCCGGCGGTCAGCCCGCGGGCGCGCAGGCCGCGCGCCGCGGCGACGACCTCCTCCCGCAGCAGCCGCTCGTCAGGCACGGGCGCGCTCCTTGAAGATGCCCAGCTCGCCGGGCGGCACCACGCCGTGCTCGGTGATGATCCCCGTCACCAGCCGCGCCGGCGTGACGTCGAATGCGAAGTTTGCCGCGCCAGTCGCGGCCGGCGCGACGCGCACCGCCTCGAGCGCTCCCGCGGACGACCATCCGCGTGCGTGCGTCACTTCCTCGGTTTCACGCTCCTCGATCGGCACGTCGGCGACGCCGTCGTCGAGCGCCCAGTCGATGCTCGACATCGGGACGCAGGCATAGAACGGCACCCGGTTGTCCTGCGCGGCGAGGGCGACCATGTAGGTGCCGATCTTGTTGCAGACGTCGCCGCGGGCGGTCGTGCGGTCGCTGCCGACCAGGCAGGCGTCCGCGCGCCCGCGCTGGAGCACGTGTCCGGCCATCGTGTCCGTGATCAGCGTGTGGGGGACGCCCGCCTCGCCCAGTTCCCAGGCCGTCAGGCTCGCGCCCTGGCCGCGCGGCCGCGTCTCGTCGACCCACACATGGATCGGTATGCCGGCTTCGTGCGCCTTGTAGACGGGCGCGAGCGCCGTGCCCCACGCGCCGGTCGCGAGCCATCCGGCGTTGCAGTGCGTGAGCACGTGGAGCGCGGTGGCACCCAGCGCCTCCTGCCTGCGCCACAGCGGCTCGAGCACGGCCAGCCCGTGGTCGCCGATCGCGCCGCAGACGGCGATCTCGTCCGCGAGGATCCGTTCGGCCTCGGCCCACGCCCGCGGACCGCGTTCGCCCGAAGGCGCGCCGGCGATCGCCGCGCGCACGCGCGCCAGTGCCCATGCCAGGTTGACGGCGGTGGGCCGCGTCGCCAGCAGTGCGCACGCCGCGCCCTCCTCGGAGGCAACGTCCGCGCGCACGGCAAGCGCGAGTCCGAACGCGGCCGCGACGCCGATCAGCGGCGCGCCGCGCACGCGCATGTGGCGGATCGCCTCGGCGACATCGTCAACGGTCGCAAGCGTCAGCACGCGGCGTTGGTGCGGTAGCCCGGTCTGGTCGATCGCCTGGACGCGGCCCTGTTGGTCGACCCACAGGCTCCGGGGACGGGTCATGGGGTCAAGCCCTTGCGCGCGTCGCGCACCGCCCGCACCCAGGGCTCGGGCAGGTTCTGCCGGCCGCCGGCCGCGCTCCACCAGCGCGGCGTCTCGGTGTAGACCCACACGTAGTCTTCAGACAGCTCGAGGGCGCGCCTGAGCGTGTCGCGGAAATTCTCGGGCGTGTGGTAGCCTTGGCGGCCGTTGTTCCAGGGCTTCTTCTGGGAGTCGAAATCCATCCAGAGCGAGAACGAGCGCGAGATCACGCGATCGTACTTCAGAGGATCGTTCGACTTCGCGCGCACCCACGTGTGCGGCTCGACGTAATCCTCGACCTCCTTCGGGCTGCGCATCGGGAAGGAGGCCGCCATGCCGTCGACGATCGTCGCAGACGTGCTGGCCGCCTGGATCATTCCGTCGACGAAGGCGGGCAGGAGCCCGTAGTTGCCCCGGTCGGGAGCGACGGGTTCGCCGCGCTCCTGGATCGCCGCGTGCGTGCCGGCGAGCGTCAGGAAGACCGTGATCCCCGGATAGCCCGCCTCCATCGCGCGCATGACCTCGCCCCCGCGGCGCCGGGCTTGTGCCGAGTAGGCGGCGAAGCTCCGCCGCTTGCGGTCGCGCTGAGCCGGGTAGGCGAAGATCTTGCCCTTGTAATTCTCGGTATCGAGAAAGATGCCCTTCGAGCCGCCGCGGCGCGCCACGCTCGCGGCGAGCTTCAGATTGGCCAGCACGGGGGAGTAGTCGTCGAACCAGTCGAGGTCGCCCGGCGAATTGGCGAAGCGCAGGAAGTTGTGGCGAAAGCGCGCGAACGGGGTCGCCTTTAGGTTCGCCAGGTCGTCCGTAAGTTCGGACGCGGGGAATCGCTTCCGGCCCCAGGCGTTCCACGTGAAGGCGCCCATCTGGCCGCCGCCCATGTCGCCGCCGACGTGATAAACGCAGCCGTCGAACGGCGAGGCCTCGATCTGTGCGAGGTGTTGCCGCATGAAAGCGGGGTTCGGCTCGTCCCAGCCGCACTCGATGAGATACTTGGTCTTCGCCTGCGCCGGGGCGCTCCCGACGATTCCAAGGAGCGCGAGCAGGGCCAAACGACTCCAGAAGGGGCTCACGCCTGCAGGGTACACCGCGGGCCGCTCGCTGGCCATGGGCGAGGGAGGCGGAATCGCGTAGTGTCGCCGCATGCCCCGGCGCCTGCTCGGCTTTCTCGTCCTGCCTGCCCTGCTCATCGCCGTGCTGTTCCTGCCGCTCACGCCGCGAGGCCTGGGCTCGCACCCGCACCCGGCCCGCAACTACGCCGAGGCCATCGATTCGATCGCCGCCTTCACGCGCCTGGACAGCTCCGACATCGCCCCGGTATGCCGCACCACGCTCTATACGCACGGGCGGCGCGTGCGGCACGTTGTCGTGTTGCTTCACGGCCTGACCAATTGCCCGGCCCAGTTCGATTCGCTGGCGCACATCGCCTACGCGCGGGGCGCCAACGTGTTCGTGCCGCGGCTGCCACGCCACGGTTTCGCCGACCGCATGACGAAGGAACTCGGGCGCTCGGACGCGCGCGAGCTGGTCGCCTTCACAGACCGCGTGATCGATGCGGCGAGGGGCCTTGGCGACAGCGTCACCGTGGTTGGCCTGTCGGTCGGCGGAACGCTTGCAGCCTGGGCGGCGCAGGAGAGGAAGGACGTCGACCGTGTGATCCTGATCGCGCCGATGATCGGCGTCGCGAAGGCGCCCGGCCTCTTCAACCCGGTGGTCGCGCGCGTGACCGCGCTCATGCCCAACGTTTTCGTGTGGTGGAACTCCCAGCAGAAGGAGAAGCTCGCCGGTCCGCAGCACGTCTACCCGCGCTTCGCCTCGCGCGCGATCGCGGCCACGCTCATGGTCGGCGGCGAGACCATGCAGGCGGCGCGGCGCTCGCCACCGGGTGCCCGCCAGGCCGCGTTCGTGACGATCGAGGACGACGCGGCGGTCGACAACGGCGCGGCCCTTGAGCTGGCCCGCCTGTGGCAGCATGCTGCGGTTCCGGTGGCGGTCGAGCGCAGCGAATTCGCGAAGTCCCTCGGGCTCAACCACGACATCGTCGATCCTGCCCAGGTGGGCGCGGATCCGGCGATCACCTATCCGGTACTCGTGCGGCTGATCGGTCCCTGAAAGAGGCGGAGGAGGGCGCATGCCAGAAGATCGCCGCGTCACGATCGCGACCGTTGACGGCCCGATGGGCGGGTACCTCGCGCGTCCCGAAGCGGCCGGGCCCCTTCCCGGCATGGTCGTCGTGCAGGAAGCGTTCGGCGTCAACGACCACATCCAAGACGTCTGCCGCCGATTCGCGCGCGCCGGCTACGTCGCGCTCGCGCCCGAGATTTTTCACCGCGAGGGTGCTGGCATCGAGATCCCTTACAGCGACATGGCAAAGGCGATGGCGCAGCTCGCCCACCTGACCAATGACGGCCTCGAGGTCGACCTGGCGGCCTCGCTCGACCACCTGCGCGGCGAGGAGGACGTCGACACCTGGCGCGTCGGACTCGTCGGGTTCTGCGTGGGAGGATTCGCCGCGTTCCTGGGCGCCTGCCGGCTCGATCCCGCGGCGACGGTCTCGTTCTACGGCGGCGGCATCGCGCG
>JBKJOC010000481.1:0-5337 GCA_046595725.1 Candidatus Eiseniibacteriota bacterium | reverse complement strand
AGTCGGGCGAGCCGGTCATCCGCAACAACATCCTCTTCGAGAACGGGTCGGCGACGCTCAATCGGGGGCGTGGGATCTGCGCGCTCGGCGGGCCCGGCACGGTGATCCGCAACAACGTGTTCTACGGGAACTACATTGCCGCGATCCTGGTTCGGATCATTTCCCCCCAGGATCTCACGGCCCAGCAGGCGGACGCCGTGAACCCCGACGACGGTATCCTCGAGAACTACGACGCGAATCCCGCCCTCGTTGACGCCAACGCCATGGACGTGCACCTGACGGCGGGCAGCCCGGCGATCGACGCGGGTTGGATCGGCTCACCGGTCGATCCGGATGGGACGCGGGCCGACGTGGGCGCGTTCTTTTACGATCAGGCGGTTGTGTCCGCCGGGCGGGTGACGCCTGAAACCCTGCGGCTCTCGGCAGCCCCGAATCCGTTCCGAACCCGGACGCTCCTCCACTACACGCTGGGGCGCGGGGCGCACGTTCGGCTCTCGATCGTCAACGCGCGCGGACAGCTTGTGCGGACGCTCGCCCAGGGCGATCAGGTTGCAGGTCGGCATGATACGGTGTGGGACGGGCAGGGCGATGCAGGCCGCGCGACGGCGGGCGTCTATTTCGGTCGCCTCGCGGTGGACGGTCGGGTGACCAGCCAGACGCTCGTGCTCGTCCCGTAAATCGAGCGTTGCCGGCGCGTCGCCGTCAGGCAGCCCGGCGAGTTTCACGTCGCGCAAGCCGCTCGATGTCGGGCAGGACCCGGCTGACTTCATGTTCGAGCTCGGCCACCATCTCGCGGGCCCCGGTCAGGGTGCCTGTTGCCGCCAGTTCCTCGAGACGCTGGGCATCCAGAGCGGCGCGGCATGCGCCCAATGTGCTCAAGGATCCCCTTAGACGGTGGGCCGCACGTTCCACCGTCACGGCATCGAAGCCCTCCAATCCCTCACGAATCCCGGCGAGTTGACTTGCATTTTCTCCCAGAAAGAGCTGCGCGATCTCCGCGAGCAACTCGGGATCGTCGCACGCGTTCTCCAACGCCTGCGTTGCGTCGAACACCGCCAGAGCCATTTCGGCCGGTGTCGAAACCTCGTGCACCGAACTCGGCAACAGCATTGTCAGGCGTTCGAGCGCCGTGACCAGATCGGGAACCTTGATCGGCTTGGTGACCACGGCATCCATGCCGACCTCCAGGCAACGGTCGAGTTCGCTCTTCATGGCGTGCGCCGTCAGCCCGAGAATCGGAACGTGTCTCCCCGAACCGCGCTCGCGCTCGCGAATTGCGGTCGTGGCCTCGAATCCCCCCATGATCGGCATCTGGACATCCATCAAGACGAGGTCGAAAGTTTCACGCTCCATGATCTGCAGCACGACAACGCCGTTCTCGGCAACCACGGGCAGGTGCCCCAGCTTCTCCAGCAGCCGAACGGCAACCAGTTGGTTGACGGCATTGTCCTCGGCCACCAGGATGCGGAGCCCGCGCCGGCCCCCCGCGGCCGCCGCCTGCGCAATCGTTCCAGGGATCGCGGCCGGAGCCTGGCTCGATACCGGGTTCGCCGTCGCACCGGTGGCCGGAAGCGCGGCCCGGATGGCGTCGATCAGCTCAGCCTGAGCCACCGGCTTGACCATGTAGCCGGCCATGCCGAGTTGGCGGCAGCGCGCCGAGTCGCCCACCTGCCCGCTCGAGGTCAGCATCATGAGCGTGACGGGAGCGAGGTCGGCCGATTCGCGAATCCGTGACGCGACGTCGAAGCCGTCGAGGCCCGGCATGTGACAGTCCAGCACGACAAGCTCGAACGGGTCGCCGGCCGCCGCTGCCGCCGCTAGTCGAGTCAGCGCAGTCAGGCCGTCCTCGACCGCCGTGGGCAGCATCTGCCAGTGGTTGAGCATTTCGACCAGGACGTGTCGATTGGTGCCGTTATCGTCCACGATCAGGACGCGCAAGCCCTTCACGTCGCGCGTGGGTGGCCCGCCGTCCGCGTCTGATGAGCCACAGTCTGCGACGCGAGCCTCGATGGTGAAGTGAAAGCGGCTGCCGCGCTCGGGTTCGCTCTCGACCCAGATGCGGCCGCCCATCATCGCCACCAGCCGGGCCGAGATCGCGAGCCCGAGCCCGGTCCCGCCGAAGCGGCGCGTCGTGGACATGTCGGCCTGGGTGAAGGACTCGAAGATTGCGGCCTGCTTGTCGACGGGGATGCCGATTCCGGTATCCGCAACGCAGACGTGCAGCACGGCGACGTCGTCGACAATCGAATCAAGCTCGATGCCCACGACGACTTCGCCGTTCGTCGTAAATTTGAGGGCGTTGCCGACCAGGTTGAGCAACACCTGCCGCACGCGCCCGGCGTCGATCAGGACGACCTCCGGCACATTGGGGCGAATGTGGCTCACGAGTTCGAGACCCTGCTTTTCGGCGCGCAGCGCGAGCGTCTTGAGCGTCGTGTTCACCGCCCGACGGAGGTCGGTCGGGGTCGGGTCCAGTTCCAGCTTGCCGGCCTCGATCTTCGAGAAGTCGAGGATATCCTCGATCACCGAAAGCAGGCAATCGGCCGAGGTGCGAGCGGTCTCCAGGTACTCGCGTTGTTCCCGCGTCAGTTCGGTTTCGAGCGTGAGTTCGGTCATGCCGATCACTCCGTTGAGCGGGGTGCGGATCTCGTGGCTCATGTTGGCAAGGAACTCGGACTTGAGGCGCGCGGTCGATAGCGCCGCCTCGCGAGCCCGGATCAGCTCGGCCTCGTCGAACTTATTGCGCGTGATGTCCTCAACCGTACCCACGAAACCGGTGACCGCTCCGCTTTCGTCGTGGAGCGACGCCGCGCGTGAGTGCACCCAGCGCTCCCCTCCCCCGGGAAGGGTGAGGCGGAACTCGCGGTCGAAGGGTTCGGCGCGACTGGCGGCGGCGTGCCAGCCGTCGATGATGGGCTGCCGATCCTCCTGGTGGAGCGAGTCCGCCCAGCCGTCCTCGAGGCTCTGTTCCAGGGTCAGACCGAAAATCTCCTGCCAGCGCCGGTTGGTGTAGATGGCGCGGCCGTGCCCGTCGGTCTCGAAGATGCCGATCGGCGAGGACACGCTCAACGTGCGGAAGCGAGCTTCGCTCTCGCGCAGGTTGCGGGTACGCACCAGCATCTCCTCCTCGATCGTCTGGCGGCTGATCTCGAGTCGCGCCCGCTGGTCGGCGGTCGCGCGCATGTCACTCAGGTTGTGCCGGATGGCCAGGAACAGGGCCGAGTCCTCGAACACCACCCATGCCCCGTGCTCGGCGGCCCGCCAGACGCTGGCTGTCATCACGCCGTAGAGCGTCTGCGGCCAGAACCATCCCCGCAGGACGTGATCCAGTACGACGACGATGGAGGCGGTCAACAGGACGCGGAAGTCGCGGTAGAAGGCGAGCAGGGCGAGCGAGCAGAAGATGTGAAAGTGCGTCTCGATTCGCCCGCCGCTCAAGTGAATGAGGAGCGCCGATGTGAGCATCTGGCCGATTGCGACCACGTGGCCGGTGGAGCGCCGGCCGGGGCGAAGAATCGCCAATATGATGGGCGGCGCGACGATCAGCGCCCCCAGAAAGAAGGCCGCCCAGACGTGGATGCTGATGCTGCTCGCGGCGCCCACCCAGGAGCGTTGAGAAAGCAGCCCTGCGGCGAGGATGCCGGCCAGCCATTGCAACGACATCAGCCCGGCGAAAAATCGGTCCGTGCGCGCGCGAACGCGCTCGTGCTCCGCCGCCAGCAGAGACTCCACGCGGGCAGCGAGGATGGGATCGGGCGAGGGAACGACGGTTGGGTTCATCGGCACCTTTCCTGCGTTGACGGTTTTAGGAGGGTTCCCGAGGGTGGCCGAACGAGGGCGCAGCCAAAGACGGCCGTCGCAGTGATGCTGGAGGAGGCGCCGGCAATCCCTGCGACCACGGCATCACTCCCCGCATTGTCGCCTTCGTGTCCGCGCCCGGGGGTCATGCCACCCGCGAAGCGCAACTGTCCCGCGGGGTCGTAGAGGAGTGCCTGGCCCGAAGTGGACGAGCCGAATCGGCGGGCTTCGACTCCATCCGGATCGATCAGGACGGTCGTGCCCGGGATGGCGCGCGCGGCCCGCGCGAGCGCGGACTGGCTCCACTCCCCGGACGCTCCCCTTGGGAGGACGAAGAGCACGCAGGTCGAGGCTCGCCCGCCGGAGCGAGCGATGACGCGTTCAAGTTCACGAAGGGTGGCGCGCGTGCAGGGGCAGCGCGGATGGGCGATGACCAGGAGCGTGGGCAACCCCGAAATCCGGGGCACACGCGACGAGGCCGGCCAAGAGACGGGGGCTCGCGCCGGCACGCCGGCACGGACCTGATCCCCGAGCAACAGGCTGAAGCCGAAGCCCATGCCCGCCAGCCATAGGCCGACGGCCAGTCCCGCGCCCCAACGCCAATGGCGCTTCACCGCGTGATCCGAACTCACCGAAGATCCTCCTCCGCCAAGTCGGCGCTGGAGCACTCCAGGGCACGACGGTGACTTGACTCCTCGGGCTTGGTATCGGCCGGCTCGTCGGAATGTTGACTCCCGTGAAGAATCCAAGAAGACAGGGGGGATTCTTGTCCGACGAACATTCTTACAATTGGCAATTTGTATTTTCTAGAACTCGGATAGTCAGAACGGCCAGATGACCCCGCCAATACCCGCAATCTCTCGCCTATCTCCAGCGCATGCATTTGGCCCGTCCCTTGCTGAATCACCATCTTGAATCGCCGACCCCACAATCCGCGGTTCGATCGGGGCCTGAGGCTGTCCCTCCCTGGGACGGCCTCTTCCCATTTCGGGTCCCGCTCCGGATCGTCCGAACACCAGGCAGGAATCTGATCAAAGGACTGGCCCCATGGCGCGCGCCATCTGGAAAGGCAGCATCAGCTTCGGACTGGTCGAGATCCCCGTCTCGCTGCAGACCGGGATCTCCGACGAGGGCGACATTTCGTTCGTGCAGGTCGATCGGCGCAACATGGCACGCATCGGTTACAACCGCGTGAACAAGGAGTCGGGCGAGGAGGTTCCCTGGGGCGAAATCGTCCGCGGCTACGAGTACGAGCCCGACGAGTACGTCATCCTCACCGACAAGGACCTGCAATCGGCGAACGTCAAGGCCAGCAAGACCGTCGAGATCGTGAGCTTCGTCGACCAGGCCGAGATCGATCCCGTCTACTACGACAAGCCTTACTACCTGGAGCCTCTCAAGAAGGACAGCAAGAGCTACGCACTGCTGCGCGACGTGCTCGAGAAGACCGGGCGCGTGGGCATCGCGCGCGTCGTGCTGCGCACGCGCGAGTACCTTGCCGCGCTGCTGGTGCGCGAGGGCGTGCTCGTGCTCAATCTC
>JBKJOC010000253.1:0-8484 GCA_046595725.1 Candidatus Eiseniibacteriota bacterium | reverse complement strand
ATCGACGTCTTCAAGATCTGGCAGGTCGCCCTGGTCGCCCTGGGGGTCTCCGTCATCGGGCGGGTGCCGCGCGGCAAGGCCCTGGTGGCCATCGCCATCGCCTACGTGCTGGCCTCGATCCTCGGCGCTGCAATCGCCGCAATGACGCGCTGAGCCACGGCCGTTCGATGCATCCCACTGGGTAGCAGGCAACTCTGGGACGCATGATTCCGTATGGATGCCCGTCGGTCGTCGAACGGGCTGTGCCGGTACCTTTTTGAGGAGGAAGCGGATGTCGAATCATGTTCGCGCAACGATGGACCGGGCGGCTCGCCCCGTTTCATGCGCCCTCGGCCTCGTGGCCACCCTGATCCTCGCGCTGGCACCTTCCGCCCGGGCCCAGGACCGAAGCCCGGTGCGCGGCGACATCACGGTCGACCAGGCCGTGCGCCTCGCGCTCGAGCGAAACAAGGACCTGCTGATCTCGGGCGAGAACATCGAGGCGGCCTCGGGACTCAAGAAGCAGGCCCTGCAAAGCTACCTGCCGCGGCTTTCGGCCAGCGCCGGATACTCCCACAGCTTCAACGAGCGGGGGTTCTTCGACCAGAACTCGGGAGACTTCGTCCAGGACAACTACAGCGTTCGGTACGTGCTGAGCCAGAACCTGATCGACCTGGCTTCCATCAAGAGCATTTCCGCGGCCGGGAAGGATCTCGAGGCCAGCAAGCTCGGCCACTCGTTCTCCCGCGCGGACCTGGTCCTCGCCGTGAGGCAGCAATACTACTTCCTGCTCGCGGCGCAGGAACTTGCCGCGGTCTCCGACTCGGCGCTCGCGCTCTCGAGCCGCGAACTCTCGCGCACCGAAAGCCTCTTCGAACTCGGCATGGTCGCCAAGAGCGATATGTTGAAGGC
The DNA here is from genome assembly GCA_046595725.1 of Candidatus Eiseniibacteriota bacterium. Taxonomy (GTDB): domain Bacteria; phylum Eisenbacteria; class RBG-16-71-46; order RBG-16-71-46; family DASYSL01; genus JANPEF01. Next base: position 7,593 of record JBKJOC010000253.1, on the reverse strand, counting down.
GCAGGTGCGCGTGTCGGCCAGCCAACTCGACCTCATCCGAAATCGCGGCAACGTCGTGATCGAGCGGGCCCGCCTCGGCCGCATCATCGGCCAGGATCCGAACGACGACCTGCGTGCCTCGGATCTCCTCACCGAGACTCCCGTGGCTGTCGATTCGACCGGGATCTTCCAGGACGCCGCCGCGCGTCGGGCCGACCTCCTGGCGGCGCAGCGCAGTTGGGAGGCTTCGAAGGCGCGCGCAGGCGCGGCGCGGGCCGGATTCCTGCCGTCGGTCGCGGGCCAGATCTCGTACAACAACAGCAGCCCGACCAAATTCCATCCCTTCGACGGCTTCGACGCGGGAACCCGCACCGCCTTGATCGGGCTCAACTTCCCGTTGTTCGACGGCATCATTGGTCGCAAGGGCCAGATCCAGACCGCCAGGGCGCGAGCCGAACAGGACCGGTACGCCTACGAGAAGAAGAAGCTCGACGTCGGGGTCGAGGTGCGCGAGGCGATCAACAACGCCCGCCAGGCGAACGAGGGCGTGGACGTGGCGAAGACCGGACTCCTCTCCGCCGAAGAGGACCTCAAGCTATCGCAGGAGAAGTACAACGTCGGGTCGGGGACGATCCTCGAATTGCTCGACGCCCAGGTCAACTTGCAGAAGGCGCGCCAGCAGTACGTCGCCGCACTGACGCAGGCCCGCATCGCCGAAGCCCAGATCGAGCGCGCCCGCGGCACGATTCCTTGAGAAAGGCTTGGCCCCCGATCCACCCCCGTCAGGGGCGGCGCGCCGCCCGGGAGCGTAACCCGTCATGAAGCTGTTCAAGAACAAGTGGTTCTGGATCGGGACCGGCGTGCTCGTGACCGCGATCGCCCTGTTCGGCGCGGTGCAGGGGCGCAAGGGCAAGACGCAGAGTGTGACCGTCACCAAGGCGCGCCTCAGGGACGTCATCATGACGGTCAAGGCGCCCGGGGCGATCGAGCCCCGCACCGTGGTCAAGATCAGCGCGGACATCCCGGGCCGCGTGACCCGGCTGGCGGTGCACGAGGGCGACGTCGTCAAGCGCGGCCAGCTCCTGCTCGAGCTCGACAACACGCAATACGACTCGAACGTGCGCCAGACCCAGGCGACGCTGATCGGCGCGCGCGCGCGGCTGGCGCAGGCCCAGACCCAGTGGAAGATCGCGCAGTCGCAACACCAGCGGCGCAAGGCGCTGTTCGATCGCAAGCTGCTCTCGACCCAGGAGATGGACACGGCCGAGAACGAGTATGCCTCGGCGCGCAGCGCGGCCGACGCGGCGCGCGAGGAAGTGGCCCGCTACAACGCGGCGCTGACCGGCGCGCGCGACAACCTCTCGAAGACGACCTACCGCTCGCCGATCGACGGCAAGATCACCGCGCTCAACATCGAGGCGGGGGAGATCGTGGTGACGGGCACGATGAACAACGCCGGCACCCAGATCCTGACGGTGGCGGACATCTCGAAGATGCTGGTCAAGGCGGACGTCGACGAGACCGACGTGGTCGACGTGCGCCCCGGCCAGCCGGCGAAGATCACCGTCGACGCGCTGCCCGACACCTCGTTCACCGGCGTCGTCACCGAGGTCGGCAACAGCGCGAGCCGCGAAACCAACACTGCCGGGGCCAGCGGCCAGACCAACTTCGAGGTCAAGGTCCTGTTCCACGACGAAGTCGCCGCCGTCCGTCCCGGCATGACCGCGGACGTCGAGGTCGAGGTCCGGCGCGCGAACCAGGCGCTGGCGATCCCGATCCAGGCGGTCGTCGTGCGCCAGCCCGAAGATCTCGAAAAGCGTGGCATCAAGAAGAAGGCCCCGAACAAGGAGAAAAAGGGCGAGGCGATCGCCGCTCCGGAGGACGATCAGGATCCGGGTGCGCGCAAGAAGAAGGAGCTGACGGGCGTGTTCGTCAAGGTCGGAGAGCTCGCGGAGTGGCGCCAGGTCAAGACCGGGATCTCGAGCGAGACCGACATCCAGATCCTGCCGGCAAGCCAGCTCAAGGCGGGCGAGCAGGTCATCACCGGGCCCTACAAAGTGCTCAGGGACCTCAAGCCCGGCGATCGGGTCGAGCTGCAGAAGCGCGGCAAGACCGGTCCCGTGCGCGCGGGGAGCTGAGGTGAGCGATTCCGCGGGCGCAAACGCGCTGATCTCGTTCCGGGACCTCGAGAAGGTCTACAACGTCGGCGGCGAGCTGGTGCACGCCCTGGCCGGCGTGTCGCTCGACATCGCCGAGGGCGAGTACATCGCGTTCATGGGCCCCTCGGGCTCGGGCAAGTCGACGTTGATGAACATGCTCGGCTGCCTCGACTCGCCAAGCGGCGGCTCCTATCGTCTGAAGGGCCGCGAAATCGCGCGCCTCAGCGATGACGAGCTTGCGAGCATTCGCAACAGCGAAATCGGATTCGTGTTTCAGACCTTCAACCTGCTCGCCCGTTCCGACGCGCTGCACAACGTCGAGCTGCCGCTGATCTATGCCGGCATCCCGCCCAAGATCCGCAAGCAGCGCGCGGAGGAGGCACTGCGCTCGGTCGGCCTCGGCGACCGGATGCGACATCGCCCGAACGAACTTTCGGGCGGCCAGCGCCAGCGCGTCGCGATCGCGCGCGCGCTCGTCAACCAGCCTTCGATCATCCTCGCCGACGAGCCGACCGGAAACCTCGACTCCAGGACCGGCAACGAGATCCTGACCGCGTTCGAGAGCATCCACCTGCAGGGCAAGACGGTCGTGGTGGTGACGCACGAGGAGGAGGTCGCGGCGCACGCCAAGCGCGTGGTCCGTCTGCGCGACGGGAAGATCGAGAGCGATATCCGGCAGCAGGCCCGCATGGTCCAGCCGCTCGCCGCAACCGGCGGAGCCTAGGCCGCGCAATGGAGTTTCGCGAGAGCGCTTCGATCGCGCTGCAGGCCCTCAGGGCCAACAAGCTGCGGTCGTTCCTCACGCTGCTCGGCACGATCGTGGGCGTGACCGCCGTGATCGCGCTCATCTCCCTCATCCAGGGCGCCAACAAGTACGTCTCCGAGAAACTCGTTTCCCAGGGAGCGAACGTCTTCTGGGTCGACAAGTTCGGGCTGATCCTCGACAACGACAAGTATATCGACGCCCTGAAGCGCAAGGACCTCGAGATCGCCGACGCCGAGGCCATCGCCGCCTCGGCCAGGCTCGCGGCCGCCGTGCGCGCCAAGAAGGACCGCAACGCGGACGTGCGCTTCGGCAACGAGCGTGTGCGCAGGGTGCCGATCCAGGGCATGTGGGGCGACTACGTGGCGGTCGATCGCATCGAACTGCAGGAGGGGCGCCACCTGACGGCCGCCGACATCACCCGCCGGCGCGCGGTCTGCGTGCTCGGGTTCGAGGTCTGGGAGAAGCTGTTCAAGGGCCAGCAGGCGCTCGGGCACGAGGTGCGCATCGGGCCGAACTCGTTCGATGTCGTGGGCGTGGCCGAGAAGAAGGGCTCGTTCCTCGGCCAGAGCCAGGACAACTTTGTGATCGTCCCTCTGGGCGCCTCGGACAAGATCTACGGGCGACGCGGCACGCTCGAGATCGGCGTCCTGGTCAAGGACGCGTCCTCGTTCGAGCTCGCCCAGGACGAGACGCGCGCCATCCTGCGGGCGCGCCGGCACGTCGATCCGGGCAAGGACGACGACTTCGGCATCACCACCGCCGAGATGTTCATGGACCTCTACCGGAACCTGACGGGCGCGATCTTCATCGTGTTCGTGGGGGTGGCCGCGATCTCGCTGGTGGTCGGCGGCATCGTGATCATGAACATCATGATGGTCTCGGTCACCGAGCGGACGCGCGAGATCGGGATCCGGAAGGCGTTGGGTGCTCGCAAGAAGGATATCCTCATGCAGTTCCTGGTCGAGTCGGCGACGCTCTCGCTCGCGGGCGGGACGATCGGTGTCGTCCTCGGGGCCGCGCTCGCGCTCCTGGTGGCGGCGATCTCACCGCTGCCGGCCGAGGTCAGCATGATCGCAGTCGTGCTCGGGCTCGGCATGTCGACCTCGATCGGCCTGATCTTCGGGATCTATCCTGCGATGCGCGCCGCACGCCTCGATCCCATCGTCGCTCTGAGGTCGGAATAGCGTGGCGGCCCGGGCGGTCAACCGAGGCCTGCTGGGGGAGATCCTGAAGCTCGCCTGGTCGTCGATGCTGGCGAACAAGCTGCGCTCGCTCCTGACCGTGCTCGGCGTCATCATCGGCGTCTCGACGGTGATCGCCATGGTGTCGCTGATCCAGGGCCTCAACGAATCGTTCCGCCGCCAGGTGCAGTCGTTCGGCTCGAACACGATCTACATCCGCAAGTGGCGCCCCCAGGTGATCATCGGCGGGCTGCCGGATTCGCTGCGCCAGCGCAAGGCGTTCACCCTCGCCGACCGCGAGGCGATCCTTGCGCACTGCCCGGCCGTGCGCGCCGTCTCGCCGCTCAACTTCCTGGACGAGCCGCAGCCGGTGCGCTACCGCAAGAAGGAAACCAAGCCGACGTTCATCCTCGGCACCAACCAGGCCTACCAGGAGACCAACGGCTACAACGTCTCCTCCGGCCGGTTCTTCACCGAGACCGAGGTCGAGCATCGCTCGCAGGTCTGCATCGTCGGGGGCGCGACGCTCGAGACGCTGTTCCCGCACCAGGACGCGGTGGGCCAGATCATCCACATCGGCAGGGTGCCGTTTCGCGTCGTGGGCGAGCTCTCGACCCGCGGACGATTCCTCGGCCAGAGCCTGGACGAGGTCGTGATGATCCCGTACACCGACGTCAGCAAGTACTTCCCCTCCGACCAGAGCACGTTCCTCAAGAGCGGCGAGGTGCTGCTCAATGCGGTCGCGGTCTCGCCGGACCGGATCAACGAGGCGATCTCGCAGATCACCGAGGTCCTGCGCGTGCGGCGCGGGCTCAAGGCGCACCAGGAGAGCGACTTCGCCGCGCTGACTGATGACACGCTGCTCAACCTCTACAACCAGGTCACGGGCGCGTTCTACCTGCTGATGATCGCGGTGGCATTCCTGTCGCTGCTGGTGGGGGGCATCGGCGTCATGAACATCATGCTGGTATCGGTCACCGAGCGCACGCGCGAGATCGGGGTCCGGATGGCGCTCGGCGCCAGGCGATCGAGCATCCTGCTGCAGTTCCTGATCGAGGCCATGGCGCTGACCGGGACCGGCGGGGCAATCGGGATCCTGATCGGCTTCGCGATCGCCAAGGGCGTCGACGCGGTCACGCCGCTGCCGAGCAGCGTGCCGCTGTGGTCCGTGGTCGCGGGCCTGGCGTTCTCGGGCTCCGTCGGATTATTCTTCGGGATCTATCCCGCGTTGCGTGCCAGCCGCCTCGATCCGGTCGAGGCGCTCAGGTACGAGTAGGCCGCTTCCAGAGCAGGTAGACCGGGATTCCCAGCGCCGCGATCCCCACACCGGCGCAGGCGCGCCAGCCGCTGGCGGATAGATCGCTCACGATCAACGCCACCGTGACCACCACGAAGAGGATCGGCGTCGCCGGGTAGAGCGGCGTGCGGTAGGGGTGGACCGGCTCGCCGCCTGCGCGCGTGCGCTCCCGGTGGACGAAGATCGCGGCCGTGGTCAGCCCGTAGAACAGCCATGAGGTCGTGACGAACCAACCCGAGACATCCTCGAACCCGCGTGAGAAGGCGAGCCACACGACCGACAACGCCGCCTGGATCCAGAGCGCGAGGTCGGGGGTGCCGCGCCGTGGGTGGAGCCGCGCCGCCGCGCCCCAGAGCAGCCCGTCGGCCGCCATGGCTTGAGTGACACGCGGGCCGGTCAGGATCGCGCCATTGGTCGTGCCGAAGGTCGAGATCGCGACCAGGACCGCCAGCGCCTGCGCGCCGCCCGATCCGAGCACGCGCCGCACGGTCTCCGAGCCGACGGCCTCGATGTTCGCCATCTCGGCGGGCGAGAGCACGTTGTAATAGGCGAGGTTGGTCAGCACGTAGATCACGACCACGAGCGCGGTACCGCCCAGGATCGCGATCGGCAGCACGCGCGCCGGGTCCCTGATCTCGCCCGCAACGTAGGTGGCATCGGTCCAGCCGTCGTAGGCGAAGAGGATCGAGATCATCGCCGCGACGAACCCCAGCATGAGCGGCGGCATCGCGGGCTGCGCCGCTGCGACTCCTGAGGATCCCTGGTGGGGCAGCAGGAACGCTGCGCCGCACAGGAGCACGATGCCGATCACCTTGAGCGTGGTGAAGAGTGACTGGGTACGCGCGCCCTCGCGCACTCCCAGGGTGTTGATGCCGGTCAGCGCCAGGATGGCGGCGGCGCCGACACCGAACTGCGCCGACGCCGGCAGGTGGAAAGCCTCGCAGAAATAGAGCGCGAAAACGCTCGTGATCGAGGCGATCACCGTCGGCTTGATCACCCACAGGCTGGCCCACCCGAATACGAACCCCCAGAGGTCGCCGAATGCCTCGCGAATGAAGACATAGAGCCCGCCCGTCCTCGGGTGCGCCACCGCCAGCTCGGCCAGGACGAGCGACCCGGCGAGCGAGAGGACACCGCCCACGACCCACGCCAGGAGGACCAGCGGCAGGCCCTCGAGCTGCTGCGCGACCGAATGCGGGGAGCGGAAGATCCCCGACCCGATGATGTTGCCGACGGTGATCGCGGTCGCCGCGTACAGGCCGATTCGCCTCAAGGGGATGACCGGGGCTGCTTTCGGGGCCGGACGGATCGCGGGCATGCGGACGTTCATAGCATCCCCCCGGCGCGGAGGAAAGCCCGCGATTGCACGTCGGCGGGTGGAGTTCCCCGGGGCCGGGTGAGGGAACCTACCAGGAGGGCACGCCTCCCGGCTGCTCGCCCGGCTGGTGTACACTCAGGGGGTCCCGACCCGATCGCTCAGCCGCTCCCGGAGATCCGCCATTGGACACCCCCGACCGCTCCCGCGGCATCGTCATTCGCGGCGCTCGTGAACACAATCTCAAGAACGTATCGCTGACCCTGCCGCGCCGCCGTCTCATCGTCGTGACCGGCGTCTCGGGCTCGGGCAAGTCGTCGCTCGCCTTCGACACGCTCTATGCCGAGGGCCAGCGCCGCTACGTCGAGTCGCTCTCGGCCTACGCGCGCCAGTTCCTCGGGCAGATGGAAAAGCCCGACGTCGACTCGATCGAGGGGCTCTCGCCCGCGATCTCGATCGAGCAGAAGGGCGCCGGCTCGAACCCGCGCTCGACGGTCGCCACGCTGACCGAGATCTATGACTACCTGCGACTCCTGTTCGCCCGGCTCGGCACCCCGCGCTGCCCGAACGACGGCACGGCGCTGTCGCGCCAGACCGTGAGCGAGATGGTGGACACGCTGTTCGCCCAGGGCGCCGGCCAGCGCGTCAGCGTGCTTGCACCCATCGTGCGCGGCAGGAAGGGTGAGTACCGGCAGGAGCTCGAGGACGCCCGCAAGCAGGGCTACCTCAGGGCGCGCATCGATGGCGCGCTGGTCGACCTCGAGGAGGGCGTCAAGCTGGCGAAGACCAAGCGGCACACGATCGAGATCGTGGTCGACCGCCTCACCCTCGAGGAGAAGAACAAGCGCAGGCTCGCGGACTCGCTCGAGGCGGCGATGGGCCTCGCGATCGGCGTG
>JBKJOC010000431.1:0-3223 GCA_046595725.1 Candidatus Eiseniibacteriota bacterium | reverse complement strand
GACGTAGGCGTGGGTGAGCCCCTCGGCCTTCGCGATCTCCTGGATGGTTCCGAGCGCGTCGGGGTGGTGGGCCAGGCGCACGAGGCACCGGAGGCCGTATTCTTCCTGCGAGGAGAGTTTCACATCCCTATTCTGCCCAAAATGGACAAAAGGGTCAACTATGGGCTCATGCACTTGCCGGGCTTGGCGAGATCATGGAGTTCAAGAAATCGTATCATGTTGTCTTACAACATGTTATGAAAAGTTATGGCGCCACGGTGGAGGCTCGGACCCGCCCCGTGGGCGGAGCCCGCGAGGCCTAACGGTACGTGACCTTGAGCCCACCCCACGACAAGCCGCGCGTCGGGACTGGAGCCTCGCAGAACGTCATCGCGCTGAGATAGATCGTATACGGATTGAGCTGCTGGACGACGGGCGAGCCGGCCCATCCGATCAGCGTCCCCGCCGCGCCCGGACCGTCGGGAGCGCGCTGGCCCGGGGTGCCGGACAGCCAAATCGTGCCGCCCGCCGACTGCGCGTCATAGCCGTAGTAGGACACGGCGACGTAGTACGTGCCCGCGGCGAGCGAGACGCTGGGCGCGAGGATACGCTTCGACCCGAACTGGCAGGTCTCGTTCACGAACACACCGTTGCCGGCGGCGTCGAACATCCAGACGTTGGGACCCTGGTTCACCACGCACTGGAGCTGGATGAGCGGCGACCCTGCGGGCGGGACCGCCGGCATCCGGATGCAGTACAGGTCGACGTCGGTGGGCGAGGCGAGAGCGCCGTTGATCTGGGTCAGGGCACCGGTGCCGACGGTGGATTGGGCGCTCGGGACGAGGTCTCCCGCGTCTCCGGTCTCATTCCAGGCCTGGGCGCGGGCACCCGAGACGCTCACCATCAGGAGAGCGAAGGCGAAAAAGAGAATGCGGTTCGTGGTCATGATGGCTCCTGGCGCAGGCGACAGCCGGGGGGATCCCGACCGCGGCCAAGCAGAGTACCACGGAGGATGCCCGATGCCCAAAGACTCCCTCGAGCGGGCACGCACGACACTGGCGCGGGCGGGCCGCGTAACCGCGCTGACCGGCTCCGGAATCTCGGCCGAGAGCGGCGTGCCCACGTTCCGCGGCGCGGGCGGTTTGTGGCAAACGCACCGAGCCCAGGATCTCGCCACGCCGCAGGCATTTTCGCGCGATCCGCGCATGGTCTGGGAGTGGTACGCGTGGCGCCAGGAGGTGGTCGCTCTGGCCGAGCCCAACGCGGGACATGGCGCGCTGGCCGCGCTCGAGCGAAGGCTCGCGCCCGGCGCCTTCACGCTCGTGACCCAGAACGTCGACGGCCTCCACCAGCGCGCGGGCAACGCCGAGCCGCTCGAGCTGCACGGCACGCTCTGGCGCGCGCGGTGCACGGAGTGCGGCGAGGAGCGCGCGCTCACCGAACCGGTGAGCGACTCCCTGCCCCCGCGGTGCGCACTGTGTGACGGGATCGAGCGTCCCGGGGTCGTGTGGTTCGGCGAGGAGCTGCCGGAGGGAATCTTCGAGATGGCGGACGAGGCGTGCCGTCGCGCCGACGTCATCGTCGTCGTCGGGACGTCGGGAGTCGTCTATCCCGCGGCCGCGCTCGTCGAGATCGCGCGCGCCGCGGGCGCGACCGTGATCGACGTCAATCCCGAGGCGCGCGGGCCCGACTCGGAGCGGCGCATCGCGCTGGCGGGCCCGGCCGGCACGATCCTGCCTGCGCTCGTCAGGTGAAACAAGCATGGTCGTTGAACCCTAGCCGACCGCGAGCTCCGCAGCGATCCCCTCGAGCGCGTGCGCGCGGCGCCTGACTTCGATGGGGTCGGTCGTCGGGACGGGCACCCACTCAGGATCCCGTTCCCCTTCGGGCAGCCGGCGCGCGAGCACTGCGAGGCGCAGGCAGGCCACAGCTTCCCAGAGCTGCGCCTGGCGCGCGGTAGCCCGGCCGCCCGCTTCGAAATACGCGGTCAGGAGCGTCGCGGGATCCCCAGGCTGCCCGCCGAGACGCAGCGCGCGCAGGTGCTCATGCGCGATGAGATTTCCCAGGTCGAGGCCCGGCGGTGCCAGGACCGCCTCGTCCCAGTCGATCCAACGCGCGGTGCCGTCGCCCGACGCGATGATCTGCTCCTCGTTGAGGTCGCGATGCGCCGGGAGGGAGAGCGCACCGCCCCGCTCGAGTTCGTCCAGGAGCCCGGCAGCGAACCCGGGCAAGGGCGCGGCAACTTCGCGCGCGAGCTCCTCGAGGCGCGCCCCTTCCCGGCTCACGGTCCATCGCCGGTCCGGCCAGTGATCCCGCGCCCAGATATCCTGCTCGAGGCGCGCCAGCGCGGTGGCGCTCACCAAGAGGACGGCACTCCTCGCGGGCCCGTCGTCGAATGCGGACAATGGCGCGCCCGGAAATGCCGCAAGCGCAAGCCAGCCCTCGGCGGCCGACGCGTGCGTCACGCGCGGCACCTCCGGAACCCCGGTCCCTGAGAGCGCGTCCGCCAGTGCCGCGTAGCGCGCGATCAAACGGGCCGCACGCTCCGGGCCGACGCGCTTGACGACGAAGCCATGCTCCACCCACCGGCAGCCGTCGACCAGGCGCGTCCTGCCGATGAAGATCGCCTCGCGCCGGCCAGGACGCCGCTTGATCACGTGGCGCTCGAAGGCGCGCCCCTCGGAATCGACGGCCGGGATGCCTACGAAGTCGGTTCCGCCGTCCACGCGCGCGCCTCCCACAGGGCGCGATACTCCTCGCAGGTCGCCAGCAGCGCCTCGTGACGGCCCTCACCGACCAGGCGTCCCTGCTCGAGCACCAGGATCCGATCGGCCCCGGTCACGGTTTCGAGCCGATGCGCAATCGTCAGGCATGTGCGGCCGCGCGCCAGGAGGGCGAGCGCGTCGTGCAGGGCGCGGTCGGTCGCGGGGTCGAGCCCGGTCGAGGGCTCATCGAGCAGGAGGATGGGCGCGTCCCGCAGGAACGCGCGTGCGATGGCGAGCCGCTGGCGCTGGCCGCCCGAGATCGTGCCGCCCCGCTCGCCGACCACCGTGTCGAGGCCGCGGGGCAACGCGCGCACGAACTCCTCTGCCTGCGCCTGGGCGAGGGCGGTCCACAACTGCTCCTCGCCCGCGGAAGAGTCCCCCACCAGCAGGTTCTCGCGAATGGTCGCGCCGAACAGCGCGGCCTCCTGGAGCACGAGCCCGATCTGCGCGCGCACGCTGGCGATCGTCCAGTCGCGAAC
>JBKJOC010000187.1:0-6612 GCA_046595725.1 Candidatus Eiseniibacteriota bacterium | reverse complement strand
CTGATCCGTGAGCTCAAGGGGCTCGGCACCACGGTCGTGTTCTCGAGCCACATCCTCCACGACGTCGAGGTGCTGTGCGACCGGGTCGCAATCCTGCGCGCCGGCCGCCTGCTCAAGTCGGGCACACTCGACGCCTTGCTCGCGGGCGGCAGCGCCGGCGCGGAGATCGTGATCAAGGCGCGCGGCGTCCTCGCCCTGCCGCCGGAATTCCTGGGCGTCACGATCGAGAATGTTGCCGGCCGCACGCGGCTCGGGCTGATGGACGCGACGCGGGCCACGGCGTTGGTGGCCTGGCTCGCCGGCCATGGGCACGAGGTGATCTCACTCACGCCCGACCGCCATTCGCTCGAGGACCTGTTCATGGAAATGTTCCAGGACGCACACGAGGTCGGGGGCGACCCCGAACGTGCCGGGGGCGCCACGCCTCCCCCCACCGACGACTGGCGGGCCGAAGCATGAGCGCGATCCTGACGGTGGCACGCGGCACGTTCCGCGAGGCGGTGCGGGATCGCGTCCTGTTCCTGGTCGTCGGCTTCGGGGTGCTGGTGCTGGTGCTCTCGCGTCTCCTGTCGCCGATCGCGATGGGGGAGGGCAACCGCATCACGATCGACCTCGGCCTCTCGACGCTCGGCCTGCTGGGGATTGTCATCGTCGCACTGGTGGGCACCAACCTGGTGCACAAGGAGATCGAGCGCCGCACCATCCATGTCGTCCTGTCGCGTCCGGTCGGGCGCGCCTCCTACCTGGTCGGCAAGTGGGCCGGCCTGGCGGGGACGATGGGCGCCGCGGTGCTCGCGATGGGCGTGATCCTGATCGCGGTCGCGGCCGCCATGCAGGGGCCCGGGGCGGTGGCGCCGGTGGCGCAGGCCGTCTTCATGCTGATGCTCGCCAACCTGGTCCTGGCGGCGCTGGCAGTCCTGTTCTCCTCGCTCTCGACGCCCATCCTCTCGGTCGTCTACACGCTCGGTCTCTATGCGACCGGCTACTGGACCAGCGACCTCCGGGACTTCGCGCGCCAGATGCCCGGCGGCGTGGGCGACCTCATGCGCGGCGTGTCCTACCTCATCCCGAACCTCGAGCTCTTCAACCTGCGCTCCCACGTCGCGCACATGGAGATCGCCTCGGCGGTGCAGCTCGTGCTCGCGGTCGGCTATGCCGCAGCCTATGTCGCCGCAGTGCTCGCGCTGGCGGTGGTCGCGTTCGAGCGCCGGGAGCTCAAGTGAACCTGGCGCGCCCCGCGGACCGCCGGAACCTGCGCTCGATCGGGTGGGCGCTCGCGGTGTTCGCCTTCGCGACCACGATGGTGGTGGCGCAAGCGCGTTGGGCGGTCGCCCGCCGGCCGCGCCCTGAGCCGCTGGCCGAGCTCTCCTATTACCCGTCCGGCACCTGGCTCATCCAGGCCGCGATGGGGGATGCCACGACGTGGGCGGACCTGATGTGGCTGCGCGCGGTCCAGTACTACGGGCTTCACCGCGAGACCGACAACACGTTCCTGCAGATGGCCCACGTGTTCGACATCATCACCACGCTCGACCCGCGCTTCCAGAACGCCTACGTCTTCGGCGGCACCTCGCTCTGCCAGGAAGGCAAGCAGTTCAAGGCCGGCGTGGCGCTGCTCGAGAAGGGGCAGCGCAACAATCCGACCCGGTGGATCTACCCGTTCGAGCTCGGCTTCGTCCATTACCTGGGGAAGCGCAACCTGACCCGCGCGACCTTCGACTTCGCGCAGGCGGCGCGCCAGCCCGGCTCACCGGACTACTGCCAGCGCTTCGCGGCATGGTCGGGCCAGCGTGCCGGCTACGAGGCGGTGTCGGTCGAGCTGTGGCGCCAGGTGGCGGAGACCACGGACAACGCGATCCTGCGCGACAAGGCGATCGAGCACCTGCGCAAGCTGCTCAAGGGCACTCCCGAGGCGAGGCAATTCGAGGCCTGGGTCTCCGCGCTCAAGCCGCTCGACGGCGAAGTCCATCAGGCCTCACGGAGCCGGTCGTGACCGCGCCCGCGCCGCTGGTCGCGCTCATGGCGTGGACGCCCTGGGGGGAGCAGGCGAACGGCGTGTTCACGCCCGCCGCCTATGTCGTCCTGTTCGTGCTCGGCCTGTGCCTCGGCTCGTTCCTCAATGTCGTGATCCACCGCCTGCCGCGCGGCGCCTCGCTGGCGTTGCCACCTTCGTCGTGCCCGGTCTGCGGGCACGTGATCCGGCCGTACGACAACATCCCGGTCGTCTCCTGGCTCCTGCTGCATGGCAGGTGCCGCGATTGCGCCGCGCCGATCTCGCCGCGCTATCCCGCGGTCGAGCTGGGCTCGGGCCTGCTCCTGCTCGTGCTCGCGCTCGTGCTCGGGCCGCGCGCCGCGTTGGTACCGGCCGCGGCGTTCGCGCTCGCGCTGCTTGCGATCGCGCTCATCGACATCGACCACCGCATCATCCCCGACGAGTTGTCGGTGGGGGGGCTCGTGGTCGGCCTGGTCGCGCGCGGGTTCACGATCGAGGGCGTGCTGGCGGGGTTGATCGGGGTGCTGGTCGGGGCCGGATCGCTCTACCTCGTCGCCCTGGCGTACCGCAAGGCCACCGGCATCGAGGGGCTTGGCGGGGGTGACGTCAAGCTCGCGGGCATGATCGGCGGGTTCCTCGGCTGGCCCGGTGTCTTCCTGACCATCTTCTCGGCCGCGCTGGCCGGGTCGCTGGTCGGGATCGTGATGATCGCCTCGGGGCGGGGGACGCGGCGGACGGCCCTGCCGTTCGGCGCCCTGCTCGCGCCGGCAGCGGTGTTCGCGGCCCTCCTGGGGCCCGCGATCTGGCGCTGGTACGGGGGCCTGTTCGGCCCCTTCTGAGCGCTCTGGCGGCGCCTGCACGGGCGCCGGGCAGGACTCCACGAAAGCACTCAAGTTGCACGGCCGGCACGCCGAAATTCTGGGTGTCGGAGAGGTCCTGGGACATCCCGGGTCTCGTTCGCCGGCGTGTCGCTGCGACGGAGCCGCGCGGCAACCGGAATTCCACCACGTTGCGCTCGGATGGACTCCGGGCGCCAGGCTTCAGGGAGCGAAGCGATGTTCTTCCGCAAGAAACAGTCCCTCGTCGGACTCGACATCGGCAGCTACTCGGTCAAGGTCGTCGAGATCGAGAGCCTTCCGGGCGGCGGGCACCGGCTTGTCAACTACGGCATTTCCGAGCCGCTCTCCGAAGCCATCGTCGACGGCGAGATCATGGATCGCCAGCTCGTCACCGATGCGATCGCGAACCTGCTCGAGGCGCGCGGCGTCAAGACCAGGAGCGTGGTGGCCGCGGTGTCCGGAAGAGCCGTCATCGTGAAGAAAATCGCGATGAACAAGCTCTCGGCGGAGGACGCGCAGCAGGCGATCGTCTGGGAAGCCGAGCAGCACGTCCCCTACGACATCAACGACGTATCGCTCGACTTCGAGATCCTCGGCGACAATCCCCAGGACGAGAAGCAGATGCAGGTCCTCCTGGTGGCGGCGAAGAAGGACATGGTCCTGACCTTCGCCGATCTGATTCGCGAGTCGGGCCTTTCGCCCGTGATCATCGACGTGGACTCGTTCGCGATCCAGAACGCGCTGGCGGCCAATTATGACTTCGCTCCCGACGAAGTGGTCGCGATCCTGAACATCGGCGCCGAGATCACGAATATCAACCTGGTGCAGAACGGCGTGCCCTATTTCACCAAGGACCTGCAGCTCGGCGGACACACGTTCGTCGACGCCGTTCAGCGACGTTACAACATCACCCAGGATCAGGCGGTGCAGGCCGTGCGCGGACACATCAGCGACTACGACGTGATCCCGGTGGTCGAGCAGGCCTGCGAAGGCCTGGCGACCGCGCTCGAGCGCGCGCAGGCCTACCTGCGCACGACGGGTGAGGCCGGACTGATCTCGCGCCTCATGCTCTGCGGCGGCTCCGCGCTGACGCCGGGCCTGGTGCCATTCCTGCAGAACCGCTTCGCGGTCCCGACCGAAATCGCCAACCCGCTGGCGCGCATCCAGTACGACCGCGCCCTGTTCGGGCAGGAGGATCCGGCGCTGGTGGCCCCGTTCCTGACCGTGGGCATCGGACTCGCGCTCAGAAAGGTGGGCGACAAATGATTCGCATCAACCTGATGCCGTTCGAAGAGCGCAGCCAGAAGGCGCGCAGGCCGCAGTCGTCCCGCAAGTCGGGCGGTGTCGCCGGCCTCATTCTGCCAATGGCGATCGTTGCCGGCGTCCTGGTTCTGATCGTGGGCACCATCGTGCAGCAGCAGGCGCAGGTCCACCTGATGACGTCCGAGGTTGCGCGCGTCGACCGCGAATCGAAGGCGCTCGCGCCCCAGATTGCCATGGTCGAGCGGCTCGCCCACGAGCGCGCCGACCTCGACTTGAGGCTCTCCCTGATCGACCAGCTCTCGCGCGGCCGCTTCGACTCGGTGCGCATGGTCGACGAACTCGACCGCTCGGTACCCGAGCACATGTGGCTGACCTCGCTGGTTCCGGGCGGGGCCGAGCAGATGTCGCTCGAAGGCGTGACCTTCTCGAACCTGATCATCGCGGATCTCATGATCCGCCTGGACCGCTCCCCGCTGTTCTCCAACGTGGCGCTCAACAGCGCGACGCACGGAATCATCGAGGAGCACGACGTGGTCCAATTCAAGCTCACCATGAACGTGACCCCGGCCGACATGGCCCAGGGCGATCGCTAGGAGGCGACGATGGCGAAATTCAGTCTGCGCGATCCGAAGACCCTGCGCCTGATCGCTACGGGCCTCATGGGCGCGGGCGCGATCTACGTGTTCTTCGCGACTGCCTACCTGCCGGTGAACTACAAGGTGGCGGACACGAAAATCAAGGCACTCAAGGCGGACTTCGAGAAGAAGTCGAGCGACCTGGCGCGGGCCCGGCAGTCGGTTGCCGACCTGCCGCGCTTCCAGGCCGAGTTCGCCGCGCTGCACGAACGTTACGAGATGGCCGCCGAGCTCTTGCCGACCGAGAAGGAGATGCCCGGCGTGCTGCGCCGGCTCACGCTCGCCGGCCAGCAGTGTGGCGTCCAGTTCGAGAGCTTCCGGCCGGACCCCGAGATCCGCAAGGAGCACTACACCGAGGTTCCGATCCAGCTCAAGGTCGTCGGCGGCTACCACCAGGTGGGCCAGTTCCTCGCCGAGGTCGCGAACATGCCGCGCATCATGCGGGTCTCGAACCTGCAGGTGCTGGCGAATACGAAGAGCGAGGACACCGAGCAGACGACGTCGGCGGACCTGGTGATCACGGTCTACACGCTGAATCCCGAAGCGGCCGCTGGTGCCGCCACGCCCGGGACCACGAACGCGAATCCGGGAGGCAAGCCCCATGGCTCGAAGTGACAACAGCCCGCTGCGCGCATTCGCCAGCGCGGCCGCACTCCTCATGCTGTGCAGCCTCCCGGGCCGGGCCTCCGCCCAGGCAGGCAGCGCGCCGGCAGCCGGCACCCAAGTGGCCGGGGCGCCGGCGGCCAACAAGCCCGCGGCGGTCAAGCCGACGGCGGGCCGGCCCAGGCTCACCGACGCGCAGCGCGCAGCGGCAAAGCTGAAGCAGCACAAGCCCGTGATGGCGGTTGCTGCTGCGGGGGCGAAGTACCCCTGGGCGGGCGGCAAGCCCGTCACCTCCAAGGGCTACGCGGTCACGGTGTCGGCGAGTCGACCTTCCGCCCCGGCCGCAGCGAAGCCGGTTACCGCAGCGCCCCGGTTCACGGTCGCGGCAGGCAGCGCGCCATCCCAGGCCGGCGCGACCTTCCAGCAGCGCATGGCCCGCACGACGGTGACCCCGCCCGTGATGGCCAACGGTCCCAAGGCGGCGAACACGATGCCGGCGCAGGCTGCCCCCGCGGTCCAGGGCAAGGCGATTGCGCCCGCGCTCGCTTCGACGCCCTCGAAGCCGAAGTCGCCGCCTTTGGGCGCGAAGCAGGCCTGGCACTTCCGCCAGGTCGAGACCGTGTCCTCAAGCACCTCGAAGGTCAAGGGTGCGGTGGCCGCGAAGCCCGTGCCGACTCTGCAGGTGGCCGCCCGGCCGGTCCTGACTCCGGTCGTTGCGGTCATCAAGACTGCGCCGAAGCCCCTGCCGGTCGCGGCGTCCGTGAAGCCGGCGGCGCCCGTCGTGAAGGTGGCCACCGTTCAGTCGACGCAATTCAAGAGCGTCGAGGTCGGCCGCTCGACCGCGCCGGCTTCGATCAAGACGACGGTCAAGACCACGGTCGCAACCGCGGCGAACTCGACGACGAAGCCCCAGGCCCCCACGGTGGTCACGCTGGCGGCGCAGTCCGTGCCGGTGGCAAAGCTCACGATCGTGGAGAAGAGCAAGGCGACCGCGTCGACCAAGCGCCCGCCAAGGGCGCTCACGACCTCGGTCGCAAACCTGGGCGCGCGCTTCATGGAGCAGCGCCAACAGTACGTCTACAACAGCCTGAACCGCCGCGATCCCTATGCGTCGCTGGTCTCGGGCTCGTTCGAAGGGGAAGTCGGCACGCCACTGCTCGACGTCTCGAGCATGAAGCTCGTGGGCATCGTGTGGGGAGCGTCCGACAAGTTCGCCCTGGTGGAGGATGGGCATGGACACGGCTTCGTCCTGCGCGTCGGCGACCCCGTGCTCAACGGC
>JBKJOC010000109.1:0-7413 GCA_046595725.1 Candidatus Eiseniibacteriota bacterium | reverse complement strand
TGTGCGGCCGAGTGCCGCGACTGCGAGGACATTCCGCTCTCGATCGGATTTGCCCGCGGCACCGCATCCCGCTACGAGACGCCCGCGTTCGATGGCCTGGAACGCATGCCGTCCTTCGCAATCATCGCGAACCACCTCGGCGCGTGCACCGCTTCGAGCGCCCCACCCCGCGCACCCACGCTGTCGCCTCGCCCCGCCCAGCTTCGCTGCTGATCCCTTGCACTTCGTGAATCGCGGGAGCCGCACTCCCGCCTGAAAACGTCGCCGCGCCCCGACAAGGGCGCGACCGTCCATTCACGTTTCGCAAGGAGCCCCCGGGTGAATTTTTCCCCTGTTTGCGTCGCGGCGTTTGCCGCGTGCGTGCTGTCCCATGCCGCCGCGACCGCCGCCACGCCGATGGCCGCCGCGGACTCCGTCCTGACCCTCGAGGATGCCCGCGTTCGAACCCTGGCCCGTCATCCAGCCCTGGCCTCGGCGCGCGCGCTGGTCGAGGCGGCGCGCCGCCGCGGCGGCGATGCGGGCCGGAGGCCAAATCCGGTCCTGTCGGGGGAAGTCGAGAACTTCGGCAACCCCGCCAATCGCCTTGAAACCACGCTCCAGCTTGGCCAGACGTTCGAGCTCGGCGGCGACCGCAGGGCGCGTGCGCTCGTGGCCCAGGCCACGCTGCAACTGGTCGAAGCCGACCTGACCGCGGAGCAACGCGGGGTCATCGGCATGACGGCTGAGCGCTTCATCGACGCCTGGGGGTTCCAGGAGAAGCTCTCGGCTCTGCGGGCCGCCGAGCAGCTTGCCGCCGAAGCGATCCAGGCGGCGCAGGCGCGGCACACCGCCGGCGCCGCGCCGATCACCGAGCGCGTGCGCGCCGTGGCGCAGCACGCCCTGCGCCGGGTCGAGCGGGAACGCGCCGAGGCCGAACTGGTCCTGGCGCGCGGTCTGCTTGCCGCGCAGTGGGGCGACCCCGAAGCCTCGTTCACGCGCCTGGTCCTCGAAGCAGCGCCGGGCGACACTGCGCGGGCCGCCGATCCGCTTGCCGCCGTCGAATCCCATCCGCAACGCCTGCGTGCCGCTGCCGAGGTCTCGCTGTTCGAAGCTCGCCTGCGCGAGGCGCGGGCCGCTCGTGTGCCTGACCTCGACCTCCAGTTCGGCGTTCGTCATCTCTCAGAAACCGGAACCTCCGGGTTCGTCGCTGCACTGGCGCTCCCGCTGCCGTTGTGGAACCCGCAACGCGGAGGGGTCGCCGCCGCAGAAGCCGAGATCGTCGCGGCCCGCTCCCGCCAGGAGTCGAGCCGGCTCACCCTGCGCAACGAATTTCAATCGGCGGTCGGCCGCGTCGCGATCGGGCGGGCGATGGAACAGGCGACACGCACCCGCATCCAGCCCGCGGCCCTCGAAGCCCTGCGCCAGGTCCGCTCCGGCTATCGCGCCGGACGACTCAGCTACACGGACCTGATCGACGCGCAACGCGCGGTGCGCGAGGCGGATCTTGCCCTGACCGAGGCCAGCATCGACCTGTGGCGGGCGCGCATCGCCCTCGAGCGCCTGATCGGCGCGCCCATCCCCATCCAGGAGTCCAGAGAGGTGTCGCGATGAGAGGCAAGCTGCGCAATCGAACGCTTGGGTGGCTGATCGTGGGCGCGCTCGGGCTCGCCGCGGGTTGCGGCGGGGCGGGCGAGGAGAAGCACGTCGAGGCGGAGGGGCACGAGGACGAGGCCCGGGGCCCGCACGGCGGTCGACTGCTGGCGGCCGAAGGCACGCGGCTCGAACTGGTGATCGTCGAAGAGGGGGACGCCCCGCACTACGACGCCTACCTCACGGACGACAAGGGCCGCGCGCGGGCGTGGGCCGGGGCGAACCTGGCGCTCGTGCTCAGGCGTCTGGGCGGGCGACCCGACACCATCACGTTCCAGGCCGAGGGCGACCGGCTGCGCAGCCGCCAGCCGGTCGAGGAACCCCACTCGTTCACGGCCCAGGTCCGGCTCGAGGAGACCGGGCGCCGGCACGAGTGGTCGTTCGAGGAAGCCGAAGGGCGGATCGAACTCGCGTCCGAGGCGATTCGGGGCGCCGCGATCGACACGGCCAGGGCCGGCCCCGCCAGCATCGAAGTCACGCTCGAGGCTCCGGGCGAAATCCGCATGAATGCCGAGCGCGTCGTGCAGGTGAGGCCGCGCTTTCCGGGCCAGGTCCGCGACATGAGGAAGACTCTCGGGGACGCGGTGCGCCGCGGGGAGGTGCTGGCCCAGGTCCACAGCAACGAGAGCCTGGCGAACTACGCGATCACCGCTTCGTTGAGCGGGACGGTGGTCTCCCAGGATGTGGCCATCGGGCAGGCGGTCGATCACGAGTCGATTCTCTACACCGTCGCCGACCTGTCCACCGTGTGGGTCGACTTCCCCATCTACTCGCAGAACGCAGGGCGGATCCGACCGGGGCTTCGCGTTCACGTGCGCTCGGAAGCCGGGCCCCCGCTCAACGGGGAGGGCTCGGTGCGCTATGTCGGCCCGATTCTCGAGCAGGACACGCGGGTCTCCTATGGCCGGGTTGTGCTCGACAACGCGGATCGCAGGTGGCAGCCCGGCATGTACGTCGCCGCCGCCGTCACCGTGGAACAGGTCGAAGTCGCGGTCGCGGTGCCCGAGGAGGCGATCGTCCGCCTGGCCGAGGGGCCGGCGGTGTTCCGCGCCGAGGGCAACCGCTTTCAGGCCCAGCCCGTCAAGCTGGGTCGCACCGACGGAACGATGACCGAGATCGTGCAGGGTCTCGAGCCCGGCGCAATCATCGTCGTCAAAAACGCGTTCCTGCTCAAGGCCGAGCTCGGCAAGTCGGAGGCACACCATGAGCATTGAGCGCGTGATTGCATTTTCGATTCGCCAGCGCTGGCTCGTGCTGGCGGCGGTGCTCGGAATGGCCGGGTTGGGCGTTTACAACTTCACCCGGCTGCCCATCGACGCGGTCCCCGACATCACCAACGTCCAGGTGCAGGTCAATACGGTGGTCGAGGGGCTCTCGCCGGTCGATGTCGAGCAGCGCATCACGTTCCCGATCGAGACCGCCATGGCCGGGCTGCCCGACCTCGAGCAGACTCGTTCGCTGTCGCGCTATGGCCTGTCGCAGGTGACGGTGATCTTCAAGGACGGCACGAACATCTATTTCGCGCGCCAGCTCGTCAACGAGCGGCTGCAGGAGGCGCGCGGGAGCCTGCCCCCGGGCCTGGCCGATCCCATGATGGGGCCGATCGCGACCGGATTGGGCGAGATCTTCATGTGGACGGTCGAGGCGAAGCCGGGGGCGAAGAAGCCCGACGGGGCGCCCTACACGCCGATGGACTTGCGCGAGATCCAGGACTGGGTCGTCAAGCCGCAGCTGCGGACCGTGGCCGGCGTCACCGAGGTCAACACCATTGGCGGCTACCAGAAGCAGTACCACGTCATGCCCGATCCGACACGGCTCGTCGCCTACGGGCTGACCTTTCACGACATCCAGCTCGCGCTCGAGAGCAATAATTCAACGGCGGGCGGCGGCTTCATCGCCCACAAGGGCGAGCAGTACCTCGTGCACACGACTGGCCGGCTGGAATCCGCGGCGGACATCGGCCAGGTCGTCGTCGCCACGAGGAGCCGCGTCCCGATCCGCGTGCGCGACATCGCGACCATCGGCCTGGGCAGCGAGCTCAGGTCCGGCGCGGCGACGGAGAACGGCGAAGAGGTGGTGCTCGGCACCGCGTTCATGCTGATCGGCGAAAACAGCCGGACGGTTGCCGAACGGGTGGCGGAGCGGCTCAAGGAGATCAACCGGAGCTTGCCCGGGGGCGTGATCGCCAAGGTCGTCTACGATCGCACCAAGCTGGTCGACGCGACGCTCGAGACCGTCAAGGCGAACCTGCTCGAGGGTGCGACGTTGGTCGTGATCGTGCTTTTCCTCCTGCTCGGGAACTTCACCGCCGCCTTCATCGTCGCGCTGGTGATCCCGCTGTCGATGCTGTTCGCCGTCAGTGGCATGGTCGAGGGCAAGATCAGCGCCAACCTGCTGAGCCTGGGCGCGATCGACTTCGGCATCATCGTCGACGGCGCTGTGGTCATGGTCGAGAACATCATTCGAAGGTTCGCGCATCGGTCGCACACCCTGGGAAGAGCGCTGACCAGGGACGAGCGACTGGAGGAGGCGTTCGAGAGTTCGCGCGAAGTCGCACGGCCGACGTTCTTCGCGGTGGCGATCATCATGATCGTCTACCTGCCGATCCTCGCGCTCACCGGGATCGAGGGGAAGATGTTCCGCCCCATGGCGCAGGTCGTCCTGCTTGCGCTGGCCGGCGCGCTCATCCTCGCCTTCACGTTCATTCCCGCCATGGTGGCGCTCTTCCTGCCGGCAAGGTTGTCGGAGAAGGAAAGCCCCGTCATGCGCTGGGCGCGCCGGCTCTACGTGCCGAGCCTGCGCTGGGCGATGGAGCGGCGCGGGCTCGTCGTCGCCGCGGCGGCCGTGCTGCTGGCGGTCAGCCTGCTCGTCGGCACGCGCCTGGGGAGCGAATTCATTCCCACGCTCGACGAGCACGACATGGCCGTGCAGGCTCTGCGCATTCCCGGCACCAGCGTCGAGCAGGCGGTGCTGATGCAGAAGAACGTCGAGCGCACGATCGCCGCCATTCCCGAGGTAAGCTTCGTGTTCGCGCGCATCGGCACCGCCGAGATCGCAAGCGACCCCATGCCGCCGAGCATCGCGGACGTCTACATCATGCTCAAGCCGCGCAAGGAATGGCCGAACCCGCGCCGCTCCAAGGCCGACCTGATCGCGCACATGGAGAAGCGCCTCGACCTCCTGCCGGGCAATCTCTACGAGTACACGCAGCCGATCGAGATGCGCTTCAACGAGCTGATCGCCGGCGTGCGCGGCGACGTCGCGGTCAAGGTGTTCGGCGACGACCTGGACGTGATGCTGACCCAGGCGAATCGCGTCGCCGAGGCGCTCAAGGCCACCAAGGGAGCGGCGGACGTCAAGGTCGAGCAGGTCACCGGCCTGCCGACGCTCTCGGTCGAGATCGACCGCGCGGCGGCGGCCCGCTTCGGCCTCAATGTCGAGGATGTGCAGGGCGTGGTGCGCACCGCGCTCGCGGGGAGCGAAGTGGGACAGGTCTTCGAGGGCGACCGGAGATTCGACATCGTCGTGCGCCTGCCGGAATCCGTTCGCACCGATCTCCACGCGCTCGAGCGCCTGCCGGTGCCGGTCGACGCCGCGCCGGCCTCGATGGTTCCCTCCGCGCTGCCGGCCACGCACATCGAAGGACGCATCGAATTCGTGCCCCTGAGCGCGGTCGCCCGGATCCGTCTTGCCGAAGGACCGAACCAGGTCAGCCGCGAGAACGGCAAGCGCCGCGTCGTCGTGCAGGCCAACGTACGGGGTCGGGACCTCGGCAGTTTCGTGACCGAGGCACAGTCGCGGATCGGGCGCGACGTGACGCTACCGGCGGGATACTGGCTGACCTGGGGCGGCCAGTTCGAGAACCTGATGGCCGCACGGACGCGCCTCATGATCGTCGTCCCGCTCGCGCTGCTCCTGATCTTCGCGCTGCTTTTTATGGCGTTCGGCTCGAGTCTCGATGCGCTCCTGGTCTTCAGCGGGGTTCCGCTGGCGCTGACCGGAGGGATCCTGGCGCTGGCTCTGCGCGGGCTTCCGATCTCGATCACGGCGGGCGTCGGTTTCATCGCGCTCTCTGGCGTCGCGGTGCTCAATGGTGTGATGATGCTTTCGTTCATCCGCAAGCTGCGGCAGGAGGGCATGGACCTCGATATGGCGATCTTCGAAGGGTCCACCACCCGGTTGCGGCCGGTGCTCATGACGGCCCTGGTCGCCTCGCTGGGCTTCGTCCCGATGGCGATCGCCACCGGCACCGGCGCGGAGGTCCAGCGCCCGCTGGCGACGGTGGTCATCGGCGGAATCCTGTCGTCGACCGTGCTCACGCTGCTCGTCCTCCCGGCGCTCTATCGAATTGCACACGGGCGGCTGAGGAGAGGCGATGTCATCAAGTCATGACCACGGTGTCCCCGACGGTTCGCGAGCGTTCGCGATCGGCATCGGGCTCAACCTGCTGTTCGTCGCGACCGAGGTGGTGTTCGGCATGCGCGCGCATTCCCTCGCCCTGCTCGCGGACGCGGGCCACAACCTCGGGGACGTCCTGGGGTTGGGCCTCGCGTGGGGCGCCGCACTGCTGGCAAAGCGTCCCCCGACCCAGCGCCACACCTATGGCCTGAGACGCGGCTCGATCCTTGCGGCGCTCGGGAATGCGGTGCTGCTGCTGGTGGCGGTGGGCGCGATCGCCTGGGAGGCGCTGCAGCGCCTGCGCGATCCCCACCCGGTGGCCGGCGGAACGGTCATGGCGGTCGCGGCGGTGGGGATCCTGATCAACGGCGTGACCGCAATGCTGTTCCGTTCGGGCCGGAAGCAGGACCTCAACATCCAGGGTGCGTTCCTGCACATGGTCTCCGATGCGGCGGTGTCCGCGGGCGTGATGCTGTCTGCGGGCGCGATGCTGCTCACCGGGAAACTCTGGCTCGATCCGGCGATGAGCCTCGTGGTCGCAGGGGTGATCGTCTGGGGCACGTGGGGCCTGCTCAAACAGTCGCTCAACCTGGCGCTGGACGCTTCGCCCGAGGGGATCGACCTGGACGCAATCGAGCAGTATCTCAAGGATCTTCCGGGCGTCACCGCCGTCCACGACCTGCACGTGTGGGGTCTCAGCACCACCGAGACGGCGCTCACCGCGCACCTGACCAAGCCCGACGCCCAGGTCGACGACGCGCTCCTGACGCAGATGAACCGCGAGTTGCACGACCGCTTCGGCATCGAGCACACGACGATTCAACTGGAGCGGGTCGACGCCGACTGCGACCAGGCGTCCACCGATGCGGTGTAACCCGGCGTGACGCGGCGCGCGCAGCTCGATCACGCCCTGCGGCTGGAATCCCTGACCGTCGGGTGGAACCTGATCGAGGGGCTGGTTGCGCTGGGAGCCGCTGTGGCGTCGGGTAGCGTCGCGCTGCTCGCCTTCGGCGTGGACAGTTTCGTCGAGAGCGCGTCGGCGCTGGTCTTGATCTGGCGCCTTCGGGCGGAAGACCGGGCGACCGATCCCGCGGCCATCGCGCGGCTCGACCTTCGCGCCCACAAGCTGGTCGGCCTCTCGCTGTTCGGCCTGGCGGCGTTCGTCGCGGTCGACGCGGGGTGGACGCTGCTGCAGCAGGCGCGGCCTCGCCCGAGCCTCGTCGGCATCGTCCTGACGATGGTGTCCATGGCGGTCATGATGTGGCTGGCGCGGGCTAAGCGGCGCGCGGCAAAGGTGCTCGGCAGCAGGGCCCTCGAGGCGGACTCGTTTCAGACCACCGCATGCTGGTGGCTCTCGTTGTTCGCCCTCGTCGGGATCGTCCTCAA